>DATEOJ010000279.1:0-4918 GCA_035274235.1 Pyrinomonadaceae bacterium | reverse complement strand
CAGCCTTCTCGGAAAAATCTAGCCTTTCTGTATCTGTACACATATAATTGTTTGTCTTTTGCGGGCCCTTACTCGCACCGTATCGGTGAGACTGCATATTAATTAATACACGACTATGCGCTTTGGTTTTATTATCGCGGTCCTTGCTCTCTTCATTTCCGGGACGTTTGCGCAGGCCAGAACCGAGAACTACGTCTCCGACGAAATACTAATCAAGCTAGATGCAGCGTCGAACGCGCGCCCGTCCGACAAGGTTGCCGAGCGCGGAGGTCGTGTCGTCGAACAGTTTCAAGCTGTAGGATGGCAACGCGTCAAAGTACCGAAGGGCATGACCGTGAGCGCGGCGATCGAAAGGTTCAAGAAGATCGACGGTGTTGTCGATGTCCAGCCGAACTTTTATTATCACTTGCTCACGACGCCGAACGATCCGCAGTTTCTGTCCGGCATGTATGGGTTGACTAAGATCAACGCACCAGCTGCATGGGACCTGAATACCGGCAGCCCTAACGTCGTCGTAGCTAATATCGACACCGGTGCGGATTACAATCACCCCGATCTTGCCGCGAACATGTGGACGAACCCCGGTGAGACTAATGGCAACATGATAGACGACGACGGCAACGGCTTCGTCGATGATTACTACGGTTGGGATTTTCGCTTTAACGATTCGGATCCGATCGACCAGCACGGCCACGGGACACACACCTCGGGCACGATCGGCGCGGTCGGGAATAATGGCGTGGGAGTCGTTGGTGTCAATTGGAATGTGCGTCTGATGACGATCAAGATCTACAGCGCCGGGGGAGCTGACACGACTTCTGCCATGCTTATCGCCGCTTATCAGTACGTCCTGATGATGAAAAACCGCGGTGTGAATATCCGCGTGACAAACAACTCGTACGGCGGCTGTCCCGAAACCTGCGGCTACGACCAGGCTACGAAAGACGCGATCGATGCTCTCGGCAACGCAGGGATACTGAATGTCTTCGCTGCCGGTAACTCGAGCACGAATAACGACGCCTCACCATTCTATCCAGCGAGCTATACGTCACCTAGCATCCTCGCGGTGGGAGGTTCGAACTCGAGTGATCAGCGAGCCTATAACTATGGTCTGGTGAGCGTCGATCTCGCCGCACCGGCCGTCGGCATACTTAGTACAACGTTCGGCGGCAACTACGGGGGGATGAGTGGCACTTCGATGGCGACACCCCATGTGAGCGGAGCGGCTGCGTTGCTATCGGCACACAACCCGGCGCTGTCACCTGCGTCTTTGAAAGCTACGTTGATGAATACCGTCGATCAGCTTCCGGCATTCACCGGATTCAACCGTACGGGCGGACGCCTCAACGTAGGAAATGCGTTGCCGAATCAGACCGTATGCAATTTCAGCCTGTCTACCAATGCGGTCAATGCGATCACGAAAGGCGGCTATTACACGGTCAATATGACGGCGCCGGCAAATTGCGACTTCTCGGTTAAGAGTGACGTCAATTGGATCAAGGTGTCGAGTGATATCGGAAGCGGAGCCCAGGCGGTCACGTTCCGTGTCTTGTACAACACGACAATAAGTCGGACCGGCACGGTTACCGTAGGTGGACAGACTGTGACGGTGACCCAGTCGAGGAGCTGATTTTTGTAAAATCGGTCCGCTTTTCCAACTATTGTTCAGTTGGGTGCGTCTAAGCCAGCGTAAAACAGACGGATTCAGATCGTCGTAGGAAGCTCGCAAAACCGCACATTATTGATGGATTTTCTTGCTTTCGTTCCGGCGCGATAGTATATTTAGGCTTCCGAACACTGGAAGCACCTCGTGCTGAGAACCCGTTGAGGATTCACTTTAAATTTAAGGATTAATAAGATGAGAAACTTTGTAGCCACTGGTGGCAAAACTCTTTTCGTTGCACTTCTGGCTTTAACATTCGCTTCGTCGTCTTTCGCACAGCTCAGTCTCCGCAACGCGATGGATACCGACGGTGACGGAAAGGCCGACCTGATGGTCTTCCGCCCCACAAATAACGTTTGGTACATAGCGAAGAGCGGCGGCGGGAATACGGCCCAGTCGTTCGGAATTGCAAACGAGGATTTCCTTACCCCCGGCGACTACGATGGCGACGGTAAGGGCGACATCTCTATCTGGCGTGACACAACGGGCGTCTGGTGGCGTTTCAACAGCTCGACTAGTACGGTGACTGCGGGACAATTCGGCGCGACGGGAGACGAACCAGTTGCTCGCGACTACGACGGCGACGGTAAGACCGACCCCGCGATCGCTCGACGAACGAACGGTACTCTGGTCTGGTACGTGTATCGAAGTTCGAACAATTCATTCTTCTCGCTCCAGTGGGGTATCGCAACCGACTATGTCGCACCCGGTGATTACGACGGTGATGGTTTGTTCGACTTTGCCGTACAGCGGCCCGGAGCATCGCCGACCGCACAAGGTACGTTCTACATCCGTCGCACAAGCGACGGCGGCCTTAGCACTGTTTCGTGGGGCTTTAGCAATGACCTAGTTGTACCCGGAGACTATGACGGCGACGGTAAGACGGATGTCGCGGTTGTTCGCGAAGGTGCTACGCCGACCTCGAACCTCGTTTGGTACATCCGCCGAAGCAGCGATGGTGGTTTATTCGCCACGACCTTCGGACTCACGGGTGATGACATGAACGCGCAGAATGACTACGACGGTGACGGCAAGACAGATGTCGCGGTCTGGAGAAATTCGAACGGTACGTTCTATATTCAAAGGACGACGAGTCTGTTCAACACGCAAGTTGTTCAATGGGGACAAGCGAACGACTTCCCCATCGGAAGCTACGACTCGCACTAGAATTAAGTCTGGTGTAGATTTTAAGGGTGAGAGCGTAATTGCTCTCGCCCTTTTAGTTTGCCTGAACGAATGTCGCAGCTTGCGGAAACAGTTCGCACCGGTTTTGCCGGCCGGCGAGTCGTGATACTTGGCGACGCAGTCGCCGATCAGTTTCTCCACGGCACCATCTCGCGCGTTTCTCGCGAGGCCCCCGTTTTTATCCTCGATCACGACAGCACTGACACACGTGCCGGCGGGGCGGCCAACGCGGCTGTCAATGTCGCGTCGCTTGGCGGTACCCCGGTCCTGGTCGGATTGATCGGCAGCGACCTTGCCGGTTCAGCACTCAAAGCCGAGCTAACTTCTTCGAACGTCATCTGCGATCACTTGATCGAAAGCACCGACGTGCAGACGACGACAAAGGTTCGCGTGCTCGCCGGACAACACTACGCACCGCGACAGCAGGTCATTCGCATCGACTACGCTAACCGGTCCGCTGTTACGGATCACTTGCGAGCCGCGATCGCTGAGCGATTCTCCGTCGTGTGTGAGAATGCTGACGCGATCATCATCTCGGACTACAACTACGGGGTTGCTGACGGACCGGTGTTTGAAACAGCGCTTCGTCTCGCATCAGAACGCGGAATCCCGCTCTTGATCGACTCGCGCTTCCGACTTTCGAACTTTAAGAATGCGACCGCCGGCACGCCAAATCAGGAGGAGGTCGAACAACTTCTCGGACCTGACCCGACGCCGGAGAGTTGCGATTCGCTCCGGCAAAGCCTCGGCTATGGTGCGTTGCTGGTGACCGCCGGTAACAAAGGGATGACGCTTTACGAAGCCGGCCAGCCGCCTAGACACTTCGACGCAGTTGGTGCGAAGGAACCTGTCGATGTTACCGGTGCGGGCGACACCGTCATCGGAGCTTTCGCTCTCGGTCTTGCGTCCGGTCTGTCGTTCGGCGATGCGGCGAGTGTCGCGAATCACGCCGGCGGGATCGTCGTCATGAAACGCGGAACGGCGTCGGTCACCCGCGACGAATTGCTCAACTCTCTCGAATCCGAACCTGGAAATCTTAGCCACGCTACACGCAGTTGATGAGAAATACCGACGCCGCTCCTGTTTTGTCGAGAAGTGAGATCGCCGCGCTCGTTCGCACTGAGCGCGATAGCGGCAAGACGATCGTCCTCGCAAACGGATGTTTCGATCTCCTTCACGCCGGTCATATCCGCTACCTTTCGGGAGCCAAATCGCTTGGTGAGTTTTTGGTCGTCGGTATCAATTCGGATGAGCAGGTCGAGAAATTAAAAGGTAACGGCCGCCCGTTTATCTCAGCGACAGAACGCGCCGAGATCGTCGCTGCTTTGCGTTTTGTCGACGCCGTCACGATCTTCGAAGAACCGACGGTCGACGATCTGATCGACGCCATTCGACCCGACGTTCATGCGAAGGGCACCGACTACACCACCGAGACCGTTCCCGAGCGCGAACGTGTTCGCTCGTACGGCGGCCGCGTTGCGATCGTCGGCGATCCAAAGGACCACTCGTCGACCGATCTGATCGCGACCGTTCGCGGGTCGCGTGAGTAATATCGCCTCGCATGTGGAACGCGCGAAACAAGAACGACCTCATTATCGAAGTCTGGGAAAAGCTCGACTGCGAAAGTGTCGGGGCGGATGAGATACGAGCGATCGAGGTCGCAGTCGAAGACGTCTTTGGCAAACCCGCCGTCGATTCTCCAATGACGGTCGCGCGGTTGCTCGCGGACGAAGGGGCGGAACTACGTCACAGCGAGATAATGTCGCTCCATGTCGAACGGGCAGGAGACCGGCCGTACGACGCATCGTTTCGGAACCTTATCGACACCGGAGAGCTTAAGTCCACGCTTCGGTCTATCCGCGACATGGAAAATCTCCGACGGAAATTCGTGACCGTGGATGACACCGAGGGACTAAGACTTCTGCGTCAGAGGGCGATCAGCGAAAAGGAGTCGAAGCTGACTCTTTCGAAAAGCTCACGTGTGACCGAAGGCGAACGGTTGAAGGCCGGAGAGATCGCGGAATGGTTTCGGCTCTGGATCCAGTCACCCGAAGTGTTCGAGAACTGGAT
>DATEOJ010000278.1:0-7055 GCA_035274235.1 Pyrinomonadaceae bacterium | reverse complement strand
ACTTGTTTGCCATCCATCACCGCCTTGAACGCGGCTCGCATCGCAACCTCTGTCTTCCCGTAGCCGACATCGCCGATGATCAGTCGATCCATAGGGCGAGCGGTTTCCATATCTTCTTTGACATCGTCGATCGCCGACGCTTGATCGACCGTAAGATCGTACGGAAAAGCGTCCTCGAATTCCTGCTGCCAGGGAGAGTCACCGGAAAACGCATAACCCTGGACGAGCTTTCGTTCGGCGTAGAGACGCAGCAGCTCGTCGGCCATATCGCGCATCGCGCGTTTGGCCTTCGCCTTTGTTTTCTGCCAGCCGAGTCCGCCGAGACGATCGAGCGTCGGGGCGGTCGCTTCTCCGCTCGAGTATCGCGAAACGAGATCGAGGCGTTCGACCGGAACGAACAACTTCGCGTCATCGGTGTAGATGAGCAGCATGAACTCCCGCGACATGCCGCCCGCTTCGATAGTTTGAAGAGAATCGAACCGGCCGATTCCGTGATCGACGTGGACAACATAATCGCCCGACTTCAGGTCGCGAAAATCTGAGATGAACGCCCCAAGCCTGCTTTTCTTCCGACGCGTTCGCGTGACGGGCGTCGCATCGGCGTGCTGCACTTCACCGAAGATGTCGGTTTCGGTTAGCACCTCGAGCGAGATCGACGGGATCTCGAATCCCGTCGAAAGTGTCCCAACCCGGACCATCTCAGGTGCGAGGTTCACGTCGTACTGACGCATGATCTCCTCTGCTCTTTCAGCCAGGCCAAGCGTCTCCATCGCGAGCATTGGTGGATGCTCGCGCTCTTTCATCTCATCCGTGAACTCGCGGACATCGCCGTGATACTTGCGGGTCGAGCGGGAGATGATCTCCAGGTCGACGGATTTCACGGCGGTGGGAAAAAGGAATAAAGGGGGACGAGAGGCCCGAGCAGTAGCGATGGTGTTTGTCAGATCCCCGCCTACTTCTTCTCCCGGAAGCGCAAACTCCTCATCCTTTGCGGCCGCTGTCCTTCCGAGTGCGCGAAGCTCGACCCGATTGGCTGCGTCCAGCTTCGTGCGAAGTTCATCGGGCTCGAGAAACAACTCCCGCGGTTCGAGCGCAACATCATCGGCGTCCGTCGTCCTCGTGTACCGGTCGTGGATGTTCTCGTAGAAGTTTTCGAGAGCGTGCTCGACGAACTGCGGCTCGTCGATAACGACCACGTGATCGTCGAGATAATCGAACGCGGTTCCATCAAGGCGCTTTGTGAGGGCTATGAGAAACTCCCAGCCTGAGAACGGCTCGCCTTCGTTTGCGAAGTCGGTTCGGTCTTTGAGATTTCGCGCGAAACGCTCATCCGTAAATCGGTCGGCGGCAAAGAACGCCCAGTCCTTAAGATCGCTTGGTGTCGCCGCAAACTCTCGCATCGGTGCGATCGCGATCTCCGTCAGCTGACCGGTGGATAACTGCGTCTCGGGGTCGAACTCGCGGATCGAATCAACGGTGTCGCCAAAGAACTCGATACGAACCGGATTCTCGGCATCGGGCGACCACACGTCAACGATTCCGCCGCGGAGCGAAAACTGTCCGATATTCCCGATAGGCTCTTCGCGCACATAGCCGGCAGCGACGAGTTGTCGCATCAGTTCGTCAGGGGCGAAATCTTTGTCGCGCTGGACGATCGCACCAAGCTGCGTCATGTCGTCAGGCCGGAGCGTTCGCGTGATAAGCGAACGAGCTGAGGCGATCACAAATGCGGGTTGCTCGCGCGTCATATGCCAGAGCGTCAACGCGCGGCGCTCCTGGGTCTCGGCGTGGGGTGAGATTCCGGAGTACGGGTCGGTTTCGAACGAAGGCAGCGCAAGGATCGCGGATTGCGGATTACGGATTGCGGGTCTCGTGTCGCCTAGCCAAAACTCTAGATCGCATGACCAGTTTTCGAGTTCTTCATTCGTCTGAGTTACTACGGCGAAGCGTTTTTCGGTCGCCGAATGAAGCTGTGCAAGGACGTACGCCTTAGCGGAGATCGACGTGAGTCCCGCGATCGATATGACACGAGCCCCGCGACGCACTTGATCTGTGAGTCGTTCGATCTCCGAAGTTTCGTCGAGTATGGCTTTCATGAACACAACTAGCCGCAGAAGACACGGACCGAGGGGGGGGCGTCTTCTTGCGGTTAAGTTCAATTGTGCCACAATAGTTAGCTTGTACAGCAATCGTAGGACAGTCTTTCCAAACTGTCCTCGTTGAGGTCCCCGGATTTCAACGATTACTAAGGAGCCGAGATTATTAGCATGGACAGGCTGGACGGCCTGTCCTACCCGTATATGATTCCGCAATTCGACGACATCATTGAACAGAATGACCAGACCGCTGCCCGTCGCGAGCATCTTGAGAAGCTTCGTGAATTAGTCGGCAACGTTTACCCAAACAAGTTTGAGCGAAGCCAAGTCTGCGGCGACGAGGATACGATAACGAAGCTGCTGAACTTTCCGGCGGTGAAAGAGATCTCAGCGGAGATCGGCGATGTTGTTTCAAAGCTCGGTCATGGTGAGCGTCCGCCCGCCGAAATTAAGGACGCGCTGAACGCTCGGTTGAAAGACCTCGGTAATGTGCGGATCTCGGGTCGCCTCGCAGTACCGCCGCGTGTGATGGGTAAGGCCGCGTTCGTTCATCTCTCCGACGGGATGTCGCGTTTGCAGATCTATGTTCGCAAGCAGGATGCCGTTGCGATCAGCAACGACACACGTGAGCCGATCGATCAGGAAGGAGCAGCGTGGGAACTCTTCGGCCTGCTCGATCACGGCGACTTCATCGGCGTCGAGGGATATCTTTTTATCACTAACACCGGGGAGGTGAGCGTGCACGTCGAGAAGCTGCAGTTTCTCGCAAAGGCAATGTTACCTATGCCCGACAAGATGCACGGCATCGCCGATCCTGAGATCCGGCAGCGACAGCGGTACGCAGATCTGATCGCGTCGAGCCTGCAGATCGAGCACGAAGGCTTAACGACAAGGGAAGTGTTTGAGACGCGTGCGAAGGTGATCTCGTCAGCCCGACGTTTTCTCGAAGACCACGGTTACATCGAGGTCGAGACGCCGATGCTAACCCCGAAGGCGACGGGTGCTGCGGCGAAACCTTTCGAAACTCATCACAACGCGCTCGATATCACTTTGTATGCGCGAATCGCGCCTGAGCTTTATCTCAAACGGCTCGTCGTTGGCGGATTCGAGAAGGTATACGAGTTGAATCGCAACTTCCGTAACGAGGGTATCTCGTACAAGCACAATCCCGAGTTCACGATGCTCGAGTTCTATTGCGCCTACATGGACGTGAACGGGATGATGGATTTCTGCGAGACGATGTTGCGACAGTCGGTGCAGAACGCGACCGGTGGTCTGAAAGTAACCTACGAAGGAAACGAGATCGACTTCAGCAGCTTCGAGCGGTTGCCGATGCGCGATGCGATCCGGAAATACGCTCCCGAAGCGGAGGTCGACGACAGCAACATCATCGATTGGTTCGACAATCATGTCGAAGCAAATCTCATCCAGCCGACGTTTATCATCGACTACCCGAAATCGATCTCGCCGCTATCGAAAGCGTCGCCGGAGAATCCACGAGTAGCTGAGCGCTTCGAGCTTTTTATTAACGGCATGGAAGTCGCGAACGGCTTCTCTGAGTTGAACGATCCTAAGGAACAGTACGAGCGATTCGTCGATCAGATGTCCGAGCGCGAACGCGGCGATGAAGAGGCGATGGTGCTCGACGAGGATTACATCCGAGCTCTCTCGTATGGAATGCCGCCCGCGGCCGGTATCGGTATTGGTATCGACCGTCTCGTTATGCTCTTGACGAACAAGCATTCGATCCGTGATGTGATCTTATTTCCGCATCTCAGGCCGGAACGAAAGAATGTGGAGGCGGACGAGTAGTCCGGTTTTGCGCGTCCCTCTTAAGCTCGCGTAGAGAGCGACAGCATAAAGCCCCCAGTGTGAGCTGGGGGTTGGTCGATAAGATCGTCGAGCTCGCGTAGCGAGCGGCAGACGTCGACGTCTTTCGCTCGCTACGCGAGCTTTCGTGTATTTGTAGCCTACCCCCAGCTCACGCTGGGGGCTTTATGCTGTCGCCGTCTACGACGGCTGAGAACACGTGCTCAAAATAGTCACCTACACGACCTTCGCGCTTATCGCATTCGCGTTCAATTCGATTCTATGTCGGTTGGCGTTGCGGACCGGCGAGGCGGATGCCGCCGGATTCACTGCGGTGCGACTCGCAGCCGGTGCGGTCGCGTTGATAGTCATCAGCTATTTTTTCAGCGAAGCCAAGAGTCTGAAACGCGGAAACTGGTTCTCCGCGTTTTTTCTTTTCGCTTACGCAATCTGTTTTTCATTCGCCTACATCGGCCTGACCACGGCGACCGGTGCGTTGATTTTGTTCAGCTCGGTTCAGTTCACGATGATCGTCGTCGCGTTGATTCGAGGTGAGCGACCCGGTGGCCTCGAATGGCTGGGGCTACTCATCGCTCTTGGCGGTTTGCTTTATCTTGTTCTGCCAGGATTGTCGTCACCGCCGTTGTTCGCATCGCTCTTGATGGTGGGGGCGGGTGCGGCGTGGGGATTCTATACGCTTCGCGGCAAGGGAAGCAGCGACCCGCTGGGCGACACAACTGGTAACTTCATCCGTGCGGTTCCGATGATCGTGATCGCCGCGATACCGTTCTTCTCTCAGATCCACTTATCGACTCGCGGCATCGTGCTCGCAGTTCTTTCCGGAGCGATCGCGTCCGGCGTCGGATACACGGTCTGGTACTCTGCTCTAAAACATCTCACCGCCACTCGTGCGGCCGTGTTGCAATTATCGGTTCCGGTGATCGCGGCGTTCGGAGGCGTGTTGTTGCTGGCGGAGGAAATGACGACGCGTCTACTGATCGCGGCCGCAACTATTCTAGGTGGAGTGGGTCTAGCGATCGCAGGGCGCCGCCGAAAGATCTAAGCTTCGGATTCTCGATGCTCTTGAGCGTCGGCCAGTATCTGATCGTTGCGTAGAGAGGAGTGAGCATACCGAAAACTACGGGCAGTCCAACAGCCAACACCGGCCAGGGAGCACTACCAAGAATAAAAGCGATAATGAGTGACCAGGCCAATCCGAAGACCGACGCCGTGATCGCTGCCCATCGCTGAAGTTCGATAAGACCCGCTGCGATCACCGTCGAGATAAGCAAAAACCCGAAGATAACTATCAGCGCCGGCACGACCTCTCCGCTCCGAATCGCGAATCTGGTAATGCTAAGACTGTAGATCAGGACAAGGACTATGTTGAATATCAGGATCGCGGCGCCAAAGATCTTGAATATACGACCGTTCATGTAACCGTACACGACCGCCGCAAGCAGAAGTTGCAGCGAAGATGCGGAGTAAGATCCTCCCACATGACTGCGTTGACGACATCAGGTTTCTTCAGTGGATAGTGACAAGTGACAAGTTAATAGTTCAATTGCGACTATCCACTTGTCACTTGTCACTTGTCACTGAAGAGAACCGTCATAGAAACCTCATCGACTTACTAAACTTCTTTCCCAACCCCAACGTGTCACGACCGATCATGTGATAGGAATCGTTTCCTCGATGCTGACTCTTGCCTTGCCAGTCACCGCGGGCTTCGAGAGCTGCGAAGCGAAGCATGTCGCGGCCATAGCGATAATTCGTTTCGTCGACGACCTTGCTCAGGTTATGGCGTCGTTCGAACTGGAGCTGTTCGAACAGACGGTTCGAGATCTCATCCGGCGAGACGAGGTCGCTTAGGATCACGCCGGCCTTGCGGTATTGATACCCCGGACGATAAACACGCTCGAGACAGTCGCCGATCCACGCGTAGATCTCGCTCGTCACGTCCGAGTAGTAAACCGACTTGTACTTTTGCTTTCCAAAATATTTATGCGGCACTGGCCGAAATCGATCGGTGTTCAGGAACACGACAACGTTGCGCACAGCGAGACCGTTCCAGCGCATCTTCTCGAGAGCGCGTGTCGTGAAATAAAAGATCGCGTTTCGGATCTCGTTGTAGTCGCTGACCGGGCTTCCGAATGTTCGCGTGTGCGAGATCGACTTGTTGCCACGCTCCGTGACTTCGAGACCGATGCACTTCACGCCGTTTAGTTCGCGGACTGTCCGTGCACCGAAGAGGTTGAGGTAGCCGCGTATCTGCTTGGGTTCGGCGATCTTCAACTCGTACGCCGTGTTAATGCCGAACCCTTTCAAAGATTCCGCCGAACGCGGTCCGATACCCCATATGTTCCCGACGTATGTCTTTTGCAGCGCGAGATCGATGTACGGAGAATCGTAGAGATCGAGGACGCCATCGGCTTTAGGCGAGATCTTCGCGATGTGGTTCGCGAGCTTGGCGAGCGTCTTAGTACGAGCAACTCCGACCGAGACAGGGATCTTTGTTTTTTCGAAAACCGCGTTCTTGATGTGACGACCCATCATCGAGAGTTTGTCGGGAACGCCGACGTCGATGAATGCTTCATCGATCGAGTAAAGCTCGATCTTGTTCGCACCGCAGTCTTCGTTGAGCACATCCATGACGCGGTGTGAGAACTCATAGTAAAGTGCATGATTGCAGGAGATAACGGCCGTGTTGTATCGTTCGAGGAGGTCGCGGTATTGGAAGAACGGCGAGGCGTTCGGTACGCCAAGGGCTTTCACCTCGTTGCTTCGCGAGACGATGATGCCGTCGTTGTGGGAGAGCACGACGACCGGACGATTGAGCAACTCGGGATTAACGACGCGCTCGCATGAGGCGTAAAAATTGTTGCAGTCGACGATGGCGATCGCGGCGTCCTGTTCCATGTCATCGGAAATTGTGGGAGACGACCTCGGTCTTTAGTTCGTTGAGCGGTTTGAAGCTGATCGCACGGATCATCCCGCGTTCTTCGAAGACTCCGCGGATGATGAGAAAGCTGCTCTGGTTGATGATCGCGCGGAAGCGTTCGAACATGTCGGGCATGACGACGAAGTTCGAGAAGCCGGTCTCGTCCTCAAGCGTGATGAAGACGACATTGTTCGCGGTCATCGGCCGCT
>DATEOJ010000277.1:0-9254 GCA_035274235.1 Pyrinomonadaceae bacterium | reverse complement strand
GATTCCGCCGCAGTCCTCGCAGGTCGAGCACGAAGGCGAGCTCGCGGTCGTTATCGGAATGGACTGCAAGAACATCGGCGATGACGACGATCCGTTCGAGTACGTTCTCGGTTACACATGTCTCAACGATGTGACGGCTCGCGACGTTCAACGAGCGGATGTTCAGTTCACGCGCGGGAAATCGTTCGATACGTTTTGTCCGATCGGTCCGCATATCGAAACGGAACTAGATGTCTCGGACCTTCGAGTTATTACAAAAGTGAACGGTGTCGCAAAGCAGGACGGGAGAACGTCGCAGATGGTGTTCCCTGTCGATTTTCTTATCCGATACATCTCTCGTCAGATGACGTTGAATGCCGGCGATGTCATCGCGACCGGAACGCCTTCGGGCGTGTCGAAGATGGTGTCGGGTGACGTTTGTGAAGTGATCGTTGAAGGAATCGGGACACTGACAAACGCGGTCGCGTGATCAAAATGAAGCGCTGATTTGACGCCAACGGATTGGAACGCAGGCGTCTCGCCTGCAAATCGACGCGAAGCGGCGGCAAGTGATTACCTGCCGGATGCCGGACCATTCCGAACCTTTTCACCCGCAGGCGAGACGCCTGCGTTCCAGTCCGTTGGCGTCTCATTGAGACGTTGAACTAGAATGGAAACAAGCTTATGAAATTCTTTATCGATACAGCGAATCTCGATGAGATCCGCGAGGCAAATGAGTTGGGACTGATCGACGGCGTTACTACGAATCCGTCTCTGGTTGCGAAGGAAGGCGACGTCGACTTCAAAGAACACATCGCGAAGATATGCGAGATCGTTGAAGGAGATGTCTCCGCCGAAGTCACAGCGCTCGATGTTGAGGGCATGTTGCGAGAGGGTCGCGAGTACGCCAAGATCGCACCGAACGTGGTCGTGAAATGTCCGTTGACGCTGGATGGTTTGAAAGCGACGCGGACACTGACTCAGGAAGGTACCGGTGTAAACGTCACGCTTTGCTTCTCGGCCGCTCAGGCACTACTCGCCGCGAAGGCCGGTGCGAAGTACATCTCGCCGTTTATCGGACGCCTCGACGATATCTCCACCAACGGAATGCAGCTGATCTCGGACATCGTCCGGATCTACGACAACTACGGTTTCGCGACCGAAGTTCTCGCAGCTTCGATCCGTCATCCGATGCATATCGTTGATTGTGCTCTTGCAGGTGCGGATGTCGCGACGATCCCGTTCAAGGTCATTCAGCAGTTGGTGAAGCACCCGCTTACGGACAAAGGCCTCGAAGCGTTTCTCGCGGATTGGAAAAAGAGCGGACGGTCGTAGAAAGACTTTGCGGCTTAGCGTCTTTGCGTGAAAACCGATGCTCACGCAAAGCCGCTAAGCCGCAAAGAAAACTTCATCCTACCAACAGGGCCCTTAGCTCTCCCTGTCTCGATGCGGCGTCAAGATCCTGCTGTAACGCCGACTGATACTTTGCTCGAAACTCCTCGTCCTCCTTCTCCATCGATATCAATTCGCGAAGTTTTCCGAGATGCAGATCCACCGTCTCGGCGGCGTATCCGTCCTTCTGGGCGAACATTTCATCGATATCCACGATCAGCGTCGAGAACTTTCTCAACCACGTGAAATCCGGGTCCTCAAGCAGCAGGTTCAAGAACTGCCCGCTAGACGCCGGACCGTTTATCCCTTCCCAGATCGCACGCTCGTGATCGACGAGATTCTTGTGAAGTTTAAGCAGAAGGTCGCGAGCCCCCCTTAATCGTTCGGCATTATCCATGCCCTAATCTTACTACATGCATAAAACTTCCCTTGCCCCTCTCAGCTTTGATTATTAGCCTACTAATGGTAGCTTATTAGCCGGCTAACGGTTACTTATTAGCCCGCAATTAAATTCTTAACAGCCTTGCAATATAAGCACTTAAAGCAGTTATGCACTTTGAGGAATCAGCCGCTTACCTTCTCGCCAAGGCGACAGTCGCCCACAGGAACGCGCTCGAGAAACACGTTAACTCGGTCGGTCTTCACAGCGGTCAGGTGTTCGTCTTGATGGAGCTCTGGAAGTCGGACGGCCAGCGTCAGATCGATCTCGCCGCCCGGCTCAACCTCTCGCCGCCGACCGTGAACAAGATTCTCGGGGGACTCCTCGAGAACGATTTCGTGACCAGGGCGAAGTACGAGGATGACGCTCGTTCGACGCGCATCTTTCTAACCGAGAAAGGGGTCCAGGTTAAAGAAGACCTTGAACAAGCGTGGGACGTCCTCGAAGACCAGACCTTGGCCAACCTCACCGACACGGAAGCGCTCATGCTCAAGCAGCTGCTCCAAAAGCTGGCGGAGTAAAACCTACCTTTTCCTTGTCGGATGGATATAGAATAGCGGCATATGAAGATCCTGTTTGCTACGGACGGCGCAAAGCAGAGCGAAGCTGCGGCCGACATGCTCCAAAAGCTGACGCTGTTGGACGGCGATGAGATAAAGATCGTGAGTGTCGTCGACATGGCCGTGCCTATGGCGATCGACATTTATGGCGGCTACCTTCCCGACACGGGTGAGTTGGAAAAATCGGCGCGTGAGAACGCGGCCAAGATTCTCGCTCGGACGGAGCAGAAGGTTAACGAGTTGTTTGAAGGAAAGAACGTATCGGTTTCGTCTGAGATACTTTTCGGATCGCCCGAAAGCCGTATTGTCGAGACTGCCGAAGCCATTCATCCGGACATCATCGTCCTCGGCTCGCACGGTTACAGCCGCTGGGAACGATTGCTGCTCGGATCGGTTTCCGACTCGGTCGTCCATCACGCTCCGTGTTCGGTGCTTATCGTCAGGACCCCGGCCGAATGATCACCGTAAACTCGCGTAAGCTCGACGGCTCGATCCGTCGAAGTTGGAACTGCGAACTTGTTGAGGCGACGGATTCCCTGCTTGTCTTTTTCGGGATATTCGCCGAGGACGTAGACCATCCCGAGCTCGGTCACATCCGAGCCGGGACAGTTTCATACGAGTACTACTGGTTAGACCGTTGGTACAGCATCTTTAGATTTCACGAGCCATCGGGCAGCCTTAGAAACTTCTACTGCAACCTAAATATGCCGCCGCATTTCGCGGACGGTGTTCTTGACTATGTAGATCTTGATATCGACGTCGTCGTCTGGCCCGACGCGAGTTATAAAATTCTCGATCGCGACGACTACGAACAGAACGCGGAACTATTGGGGTACAGCGACGAAGTTAAAGAAAAAGTTGAGGCCACACTTAAGGAACTGCTCGAGCTTATCGAAGTGAAAGATCTGCCCGGCGTGCCGGATAAGATTGCAACATCCGCGGCCAAAGTTCGTGGAAGCAGTTAGTTTTTCTAACCCAACCAAAGTTACAAGGAGTCTTGAAATGCGATTAAAGATTGTCCCCTTGCTGATCTTTCTCCTGCTCCCGGTCTACTCGATTTCCGCTCAAGCCCAGGGATACCCGCCGCAGCAGCAGATGCAGCCGCCGGTCGATCCGATGTCGAGCATTGCGGTTGATGTGAATAGCCTGCAGAGGGCGGTAAGAGAGTTGAGCACGACGCTGCGGCAATTCGTCGAGAAGTTTGAAAAGGCGGGTGGGATCACACTGTCTGAGAAGCAGCAGCGTTTCATTATGGGGCTTGAATTACTTGTTCGCTCGGAGCAGCGGGTCGGCCTTCTCCAGCGGGCGAGTGCGGATCTTATCGAGAAACAGGTGCAGGTGAAATCGCGCTTGACTCAGATCGAACTGGACTTGCGCCCGGCGAATCTCGATCGCTCGACCATGTATGAAGGTGCCGGCTCTCAGTCGATCGAGGTCCGAGAGACAAGAAGAGAAAAACTCGCTATCGAGCAGCGTAGCCTGCAGCAATTGTTGAGTCAGATCGATCGGAGCGTTGCCGAAAACGAGGCGGCACTTCGAGAAGCCCAATCGCACGTCGCGCGGCTTCGCAGGTCGTTGCTGCCTGAGATCGAAAAAGCTTTGAGTGAAGCGACGTACTAAGTTCTCGGCTGGATCCGGAGGATGTACCTACCGATCGCGAGATTAACACCCGGGTTGAGTCTGACACGCTGGCCGGCAGGTAGTTCGTAATTCCCTATCATCGCCGGGTTGCGACCTTCGTTCATCGCCCAAAAACCGCCCTGGCCGTCGGCACCGAGAGTTAGGTGTCGGCGGCTTATTTCCGGATCACCCGACAACGCGATATCGACCGGCTTCGAGCGCGACCCGCGTCCGACTGAAACTTCCTTATTAAAGATCGGCACAACGTTCTGCCGAACGCCTTCCATCCAGATCTCCAATTTATAGATCTCGACCGACCGGCTGCGGACACTCGTCAGTTCCTCGCCTTCTTCAGGCGGCAACGGAACTGCCTGAGCGATGTTACCGGTCGGAGGTTTGGGTTGTGTGAAGTTCGGTGCGTTGGGCGGCGGCGTGTATGCCTGCTCCATCGAACGGCGAGAGTAGTTTGGGTTAGTCGGCTTTGCCGGCGGGCGGTTAACTTCAGGCAATGGTTGAGACGGATTCTTAAGATTTCCCGACTTCGGTCGCGCGAGGACGCCGGTCTTCCCCGCCGTAGATGTGTCTTCCCAACTATGCTGGACGCGAAGGTTCCCTTTCTCAAGCGTGCCGTCGACACGGAGTTCGATAACGAACGACTTCGTCTCCAGCTTACGTTTGCCGGCGATCTCTTTCGCACGTTCGGCGAGGATATGATAAAGCCCTTGCTCGAGACCGCGACGCTTTACGCCCTGCCATTCCTTATCGTCTTCGTCGGAGAGAAAGATCGCGTACTCGCTCGGGATGATGGTCGTGCCCTGCGGCAGCGGGACCAATTCGCGCTGCATGACGCCCTCAACCTCGCGTGCGATCTTAACGATGAACTCCTCGGCCTTACTCCGCGGCTTCACCTGCGCGTCGCGCGCCGCTTCCTCAAGAACCAGCTCGGCCGTCTCACCATCTATCCAACGTCTGACTTTATCCAACACACTCATTGTTTGAGTCTACCGATTCTTGTCGTGTTTTGTTCGTGTGATTTCGTGTGTGTTCGTGGTTCCAGTTCTCGTCGCAGAAGACTGGAACCGCGAACACACACGAAATCACACTAAACATCACAAATATCAAACCCGTTCACCACTCGCGATCAATCAAGATCAACGTATTTACCATTGAGCCAACCCCGATTAGTCGGGAGCGGGGTATCGCGGTCGCGGCCCTGTTCGATAACGTCGACCTGATACCAGTTGTTCTGCATTTTCACTATCCTCACGCGGGAGTTCTTGGTAACTAGCCCTATCGGGTCGTTGTTTGCGTTCGGTTCGGGTCGTAGATTGATATCGGTGTTCGCCCGACCGGTCTTCGCTGCGAACGGATTCGACAACGGCGGCAGTATCCCGCGGCTCCTCAAAAAGGCTGACATCCCATACAGGCCGCCGGCAAATATTACCAGAAGAATCGCAAACATCGCGAGACGCCTTGCTCGATTGCGGATCGCGGATTTCGGATTGCGGATCTCGTCGGGTGGTGTCTCGATGTCCGGGTTTGTGTTCGGGACAACTTCGATCGGTATCGTACCTAGAGGAGCATCGCGGTGCGGAGGCTGCAAAGCGGGGAATCTGATGCCTCCATTAAGCGGCACGTCGACTCTCGGAACTACGGAATCCGCGATCCGCACTCCGCGATCCGCAATCGGATGCTTCAGCTCACGCGACGTATCGAACCGCGGTTGCTGCGGAGCGAGGGGCGAGTAACCACGCGTCACGTGCGGCTGCGGAGTCTCATGGAGTTTCGGTCTGACGCTCGTCAGCGTCTCCATGTCGTAGGCGATCTTTCGCACCGGCTCCAGCTCATGCCAGAAATCATCGACGGTCTGCTGACGTTCCGACGGCGTCGACGCCGTCGCTCGTTTCAAAACGCGAAGAAGATCCTCGCTCCATTCCTTGTCGCGCCATGTCAACGGCAAGTCGGTTATCGGCTGGTTCACATACGGACGCGGGGCCTCGCCGGTGATCAGCGTGTAGACCGACTTCGCCAACGAATAAATATCCGCTGCGGGTGTGAGCGTCGCGACGGTCATGTGACCGTTCTCGTCAAAGTTCAACGGACTGTGCTCGGGCGGTGCGTAGATGTTTGTCCCGACACGCGTGATCGGCGAATCCGACTGATGAACGCGTGCGACGCCGAAGTCGGCGATCTTCACAGTCTCACGGTCCTTGGTCAGCAGAAGATTCTGCGGCTTGATGTCGCGATGGATGATGTTGTTCCGATGCGCGTGTCGAAGCCCCGCACAAACCTGCTCGATATACTTGAACGACTGCTTGAACGACATCGGGTGATGCCGCCCCGCCTTCTGCATATCCCCGCCCTCGAGATACTCGAGCACGAGATAATGAAAAACTGTCCCCTTCAGATCGCGTGCAGTGCCATGACCGAGTCGGCTGATAATATTCGGGTGTCGAACGCGATCGAGTGCGACCGCTTCGTTCTGAAAATTTTCTACAAGTGTGCGTTCGAGATCCGAGTCGAGGTCGTCCTGGAGAAAAACGTTGAGGGCCTTTATGACGACGCACCGATGAGGCGAGGTAGTCGAGGCGAGATTGTCGTTAGCGACAAAGATCTCGGCGTAGCTCCCGCGCCCGAGATTCCGCACCACGTCGTAACGCTTATCCAGCCTGCAATTATCTAATGAGAGCTCACGCATCCAGTTCGCCTAAAGCCACGACCTCAATACGACATATTATAGGTGGAAAGTTCGGGATAGTGTTAGAACTGCTTGGCTAGCCTCGGTATACGGCAAAGGAAAACAAGGGCTCTCTTTAGGCAGCGGTCGGTTGCTCATCATCATCCGGCCGGAGTACCCAGAAAATTGGGGCGGCTATCAACCGAACGATAAGCGGAGCAATCAGGACCGGTACGAGAAAAATCGGTGACATCGCGAGCCATCCGATAAGTATGTCGTTGGCGGCTAACGTTAAGCCACCTCTTATCGCAAAGGAAACCTGTTGCGAGACGGCAAAGACAAGGAACCCCAGGAGCGATGCGACTACAAGCGCGATCAAGCCGAACCACTCCGTATTCCCGAGCCGCTTAGCGATTACATAGTCCATCAGGATCAGTGACGCCGCGAACCATAGAGCCGACATGTGATTGAACTCTGACGGCGTGTGCGAGGTATTGTCGATTGCGTATATCGCAGTGTGAACCACATAGCTCCCGATGAAACGGCCAATCGCATCCGTGACGAAGCGGTACATCAAAAAGACTGGGTTAAGATGACCAGGCATAGGCCTCATTATACCAACGCAGTGACATGACCTATTTCAACTCTGCGTTCAGACTCCCGCCGCACGCGTTACTCGTCGGCTCCTTCCAGCCTTTTCAACTCCTCCGCTGCACGCTTGTTCTTCGGATCAAGCTCCAGTGACTTCTTGTAATTCTCAATCGCTCGCGGGCGGTCGCCGTTGACGTTGTACGCGTCCGCAAGGCTGTCATAGGTGTTTGCGCTTTGGGGGTACAGGAAGACGTTGAGCTTGAAGATCTCGAGGGCTTCTTTTGGTTTTCCGCCGCCGTTCATCAAGCGGTATGCCCAGTCGTTAAGATCGTTCTCGAGCGGGTTGAAGCGGGCGTCTTTTGCTTTTAGTTCGCGATAGACATCGAGCGCTTTGTCGAACCCGCGCTTGCGGAGCTGGATACGGAGTGCGGTGACCGGATCCGACGCGGCGATCGCGGGGTTGTAGATTCCGGCAAGCTCGTCGGCGATATCTTCGGGAAAGGAGTTGGTGAGATTCGTGAGGATCACGACCGCCGCCCGATCTTCGGGATAGACAAAGATCGCCGCACGCGTGCCGCCGGTTGCGGTGATAGCGCTGTGTGTGGGTCGCGGCTTTGTAACCCAGCCTAGTGCCCACTGCGTCGCATGACCGTTGTTGAATGCTCCTGCCTTCCAAAGTGTCGCTCGCGATTCGGGTTTGAGAAGCTTTCCATCAAGAAGGGCCATGATCCACTTTGCGAGGTCTTCGGCAGTTGAGTTGAGACCCGACGCCGTCCGTCGGAAAGGAGGAAACTCGACGTAGTTCGCGACAAGCCGCGGTGCGGCGAATGTCTTTCCATCTACACCATTCACGAAGCGATATGTCGAAACCATGTTCGGGATGACATCGCGCGAATCACCGTGACGCGTGCTTGGCATCAAGGCCACGTCGAACTGCCGTTCGGCAAACACATCAACAAAAGGTTTGCCGGTGAGCTTGTCGATGATCTTACCGAGCAGGGCGTAGTTCGTCTGGTTGTAGCTGAAGCGTGTGCCGGTTTCGAACTCCATCGGCAACTCTTTCACCTTCGCCCAAACCGCGTCTTCGTTTTGTCCGTTTGAGAAACCGAGCGTCTCGCGATCGAGAACGGGGATCACGTTTGGGAGACCCGAGATATGAGTGAGTAGTTGTCGGATCGTAACCGGCTGCCATGCGGCAGGGAGTCCGTCGAGGTACTTCGAGATGGGTGCCGAGAGATCGAGCTTCCCTTCTTCAACGAGCTGCATGATCGCAACACCGGTGAACGCCTTTGTGCAGGAGAAGATCGGAAAGACACTCTTGTTCGTGACCGCTACCGAATTCTGAATATTGGCTATGCCAAACGATTCGAGAAAGACTATACGGCCGTCCTTCACAACCGCCGCCTGCAGACCTGGGATCTTCCGTTCTGCCATCTCGCGTTTCAGAAAGTCGCGGGCACGATCGTTTTGCCCACTGGCGATCGACACGAATATGAAGAAGGTGAGGATCAGTCGTCTCATGTTTTGTTAACACCGTCGATGAAGTTTACGTGACAATTCTAAAACGGAACATTCATTCGATCTCACCCGTAAGCCGAGTCAGGTTTTACCAGTCACACTTTTAAGGAGAAGAATATGTCCGATTCCAAGCGCGCGGGCCGCGTTGTCGGCGCAATGTTACTTCTGCAGTTTGTCGGGCTGATGGTCGGGTTCATCCTCATCACGGATGTGCTCAGGTCGTCCGACTTCCTTACGACTGCCGCGGGCAATGCCACCCGTATCAAGGCCGGGATCATGGTTCTCATCGCGAACGATCTTCTGACGATCGGGGTCTCGATCGTCGCGTGGCCCGTGCTCAGCAAGCTAAGCCAGCCCATGGCAATGTGGTTAATTATTCTCGGCGTGATCATGTTTTTGCTGCAGGTCGTCGATGGCGTGCACATCATGTCGATGCTGAGCTTGAGTGAGCAGTACGCTGAAGGTGGATCGCCTGACA
>DATEOJ010000276.1:0-8991 GCA_035274235.1 Pyrinomonadaceae bacterium | reverse complement strand
TAACTTGGATCGCGGCTGGCCGTGTGCGAAACTCTGGCCAGTCTTTTCTATTTAGTTGATGCGTCCACAAGAAATAATCGAGAAGAAACGCGACGGACTTGAACTGAGCGCGGATGAGATCGCGGAGTTTGTCCGCGGTGTGTGCACGGGCGGCTGGGCGGACTATCAGATCGCGGCGCTCGTGATGGCGATGTTCATCCGTGGGTTGAACGACGACGAGGGCGAGACGCTCACGCGCGAGATGCTCTATTCGGGCGAGGTGCTCGACTTCTCCGACATCGACGCGCCGAAGGCCGATAAGCATTCAACCGGCGGTGTCGGCGACAAGACTTCGCTACTGATCGCACCGATCGTCGCGGCGTGCGGCGTCGCGGTGCCGATGATCTCGGGGCGCGGCTTGGGTCATACCGGCGGCACGCTCGACAAGCTCGAATCGATCCCCGGTTACAACGTCAATCTCTCGACCGACGAGTTTCGCAAGATCGTCAGAACCTGCGGGTTCGCGATGACGGGGCAGACCGAAAAGATCGCGCCTGCCGACAAGAAGATCTATGCGCTTCGTGATGCGACTGCCACGGTTCCTTACATTCCTCTTATCGTCGCGTCGATCATGTCGAAGAAGCTCGCCGAAGGTCTCGACGCTCTGGTGCTCGACGTGAAGACCGGCTCGGGTGCGTTCATGCGCGAGTTCGAAGACGCTCGACGGCTCGCGAAGGCGCTGGTCGAGACCGGTGAGGCGTTCGGCGTGAAGGCCCAGGCCGTTATCTCCGATATGAATCAGCCCCTCGGACAATTTGTCGGCAACGCACACGAGATCTATGAATGCGTGACGATTCTCCGAGGCGAGGGCAGCGGATGCTCACAACAGACGACCGACCTTTCGCTGGAGCTGGCGGCGAGGATGGTTTTGTTGTCAGGTGTCGCGGACACAATCGAAGCCGCGCGAACGATGGTCTCGGAAAAGTTAGCGAGCGGTGAGGCGCTGGAGAGATTTCGGCGCAACGTCGGATGTCAGGGCGGCGATCAGAAGATCTGTGACGATCCGGCTCGACTGTTGGAACCATCGGTATCGAAAGTGGAGATCAAGGCCGCTCGTTCCGGAATCGTCTCAGGGATCGATACGCTCGCGATCGGGAATGCCCTCGTCGAACTCGGCGGCGGCCGACGTCTCGCCGGCGATGATATCGATCACGCGATCGGATACGAATGCATCGCTCCGCTTGGGACGTCGGTGAGTGAATCCGACCCGATCGGGATCCTATACTGCCGCGACGAAGGCGATGCCGTTGGAAAGATCACCGGTGCGTATGTATTCGACGACGAGGTTTCCGATGTCCCCGCACTCGTGTGGGATGTGATCTAGCTAAGCGGGCATTTTTGGGCTCGCGTATTGAACGCAAGTATTTACCCCTAGCTCTAGCCTGGCGCGGGCTCCTCGACCCAATTTCGTAAAAACCTTGTGAAATAGCTCAGAATGAGCTTATAATCCCTCCACCTAACAGACTAAGCG
Source organism: Pyrinomonadaceae bacterium (assembly GCA_035274235.1). Classification (GTDB taxonomy): domain Bacteria; phylum Acidobacteriota; class Blastocatellia; order Pyrinomonadales; family Pyrinomonadaceae; genus OLB17. The sequence goes on along the minus strand of DATEOJ010000276.1, from coordinate 7,481 downwards.
TTCCCCACGAGGTTGTTAATCAACAATTTCGCTTGTCGGTCTATACCCTGACTTTGGAGGTTTCATGAAAAGGACGTTTTTCACCCTTGCTCTAGTGTTCTGCTTTCTCCTCTCCTCATTCGCACCGATCGTTAACGCACAGACAAGTGCCAAACCCAGCCAGCAAAGTAAGGCCGGCAAAAATCAAAAACGCACGCTTGTCGTAGATAAGCCGATGAAGATCACTTTGCCCGGCACCTTCAAAGATGAAGAAGAGGTGGGGGAGAACGATCCCGATATGCCGTCTTTCGCACGAGGCATAATCAGCAAGGAAGAATACAAACAGCGGCGCAGCCTGGAGCTCGGCAGACTCCGCGGAATTGAGGACGGAAAACCGTTCGATGTCATGCAGCGCGTCCGAGCCATCGCGCAGATGGATCAGCAGGAAAAAGCCCGGTTGACTTCGGACAAGTTCAATCCGAGTTTGCGGGCGGCGCTTCTGCAGCAGTGGACGCCGATCGGTCCGGCTCCGATTCCTAACGGGCAGACGACCACGACCGTCAGTTCGGTCAGCGGTCGCGTGACTTGTATCGACGTTCATCCGACAAACCCGAACATTGCCTACGTTGGCACGGCACAGGGCGGCTTGTACCGCACCACGGACGGCGGCACGACCTGGACGGCGATCATGGACACGGCGAGCAGTCTCGCGATCGGCGCGGTGACGATCAATCCGATCACCACGACGCAGATCTTTGTCGGCACCGGCGAATCGAACCGCTCGGCAGACAGCTACGCCGGTGTCGGAGTTTACCGCATAGATAACGCCGAAACGACGCCGACCATCCTGGGACCGTTTGCGACGCGCGTTGCCGGAACCGGGACGGCGGTCTCGACCGGCATCGCTTTTACGAATACCTCGATTTCAAAGATACTCGTTGACCCGACCGACCAGAACAAGATCTTTGTCGGGAATACGACCGGTGTTTACGGATTGAGCGGCACCGGTCAGGGAACGGGAGGAGTGAACGGTTTCGTCGGTTTGTGGTTCAGCGAAACCGCACAGTCGGCAACGCCGGTTTTCTCGCGCGTCGCCAATCTTCCGGGCGGTGGTGCGAGCTCGGTCACCGACATGGCTTACGAACCGGGCAGCAACAACAACATGCTCGTGACGATGACCGATCTGAATACGGCGGTTGACGATTCGGGGATCTACCGGACGACGGACTCCGCAACAGCCGCGGTAGCCGGAAACGTTTCACCGACTTATACCAGAACTTTGACGTTGACCGCGACACAGTCAAACGGCTCGGTCGTTGCGATAAACAAAGTCGGCGCCGTCGTGACGGCGTACTACGCTCATCAGGCAGCGACCAACGGTTCGGTCCGCAAATCCGTCGATGGCGGTGCGACTTGGGGCCTTCCGCTCGCAACTGCAAACGGCTTCTGCGGCGGGCAATGCTTTTACGATACCGAGATCGCCGTCGACCCGAACGACGCGAATTTCGTCTATCTACTCGGTTCAGCGACCGGCGCGTCTACCAGAATCTTCGCCCGCTCGATCGACGGGGGCACGACTTTTACCGCCAATGAGGTCGGACTACACGCCGACAGCCACGCCGTCGCCATAGCGCCGTCGAATACTTCGATCGTTTATACCGGCAACGACGGTGGAGTTTTCAAAACGACCGATGCGAAGGCGGTCGGTAATATCAGCTGGACGAGCCTCAACACCGCGCAGTTTCTCGCCACGCAGTTCATGAGTCTCGACACCCACCCGACCGATCAGTTTTTTACGATCGGCGGTACTCAGGACAACGGGACGAATTTCCTTCAGGCGAGCAACATCTGGACGCGGGCGGATTTTGGGGACGGCGGTTACGCCGTGATCGATCAGAACGCGCCCGATACGACCAACGTTCGCATGTATCACACGTACTTTAACCAAACGAACGCGATGGGCTACGCGCGTGTGCTTTCGACGGCGAGCGCATCGGACGGCAATTGGACGCTGTTCGGCTGCGGTTTCGTCGGTAGCACGGCGAACGGAATGACCTGTGCGGCGTCGGCGATCCGCTTCTACGCGCCGCTGGAGCGCGGTCCGGGGAATCCGAATACGCTCTATTTCGGCTCGGACGTTCTATATCGTTCGTCGAACGGCGGAACGAATGTCACGAAAATCAGCCAGGAACCGATTAGCGCCGGTGTGGCCATCAGCGCCATCGGCATTGCTCCGACCGATGACAACGTGCGAGTCGTCGGTCTGGCAAACGGCGGTTTGTTTGGAACGACAACCGGCGCATCGCCGCTGACGGATTTCGACCCCACCAACGCGGTGCCGGCTGGTTTCGTCTCGCGGGTCATCATTCATCCGACCGATCCGAACACGGCTTACGTGACGCTCACGAATTTCGTGGCGGGTGCGCAAAACGTCTGGAAAACAACGACCCTCAATTCCTTTGCCGATAATAATCTTGCGCCCACTTGGACGGCGGCTTCGGGCGGAGCGAACGCGCTTCCCCCCGTTCCGATCAACGCTTTTCTGATCGATACGGTCAATCCAAACGTTCTCTTTGCGGGAACGGATATCGGCGTTTACGTTTCGACAGACGCCGGTGCGAATTGGTGGGCTTTCGGGAACGGGCTTCCGCGCGTCGCCGTTTTTGATATGGCATTCGCCGGAACGGGCGCTAACCGCAAGCTTAGAATCGCGACCCACGGCAAAGGTCTGTGGGATGTCGCGCTCTTCGAGCCGACCGCCGCCGGGGTTACGATCAGTGGTCACGTCAGATCGGGAACCGGCGCAATACGAAATGCGCGCGTGAACATCGCCGGACCTAACGGTGAAAATCGAACGGTCTTAACGAATTCGTTTGGGGCTTTCCAGATCGAAAACGTTCAGGCCGGGAATACCTATGTGGTGAGTGTTTCTGCGAAGGGTTACACGTTCACACCACGTTCTATCTCGGTTGTCGAGGCAGTCGTGGATTTCGATTTCGTTACCGGGGATAAATAGCCGGGCTATTTACCGCAAGAAGTATGAAAGCGCCGCTCGTAGTTTACGGCGGTGCTTTTTTTGTAGAAGCACCCAAGAGGACGTCCGCTATTTTCTTGCAAGAACTCCTAAACCCGCCGTTCGGTAGATGGCTGAAACAAAAAATTTAGGAGTTGCTGTATGAAGAAACTGCTCGGTACTTTGCTCGTCTCCCTTTTCGCACTCTCCGGTACATCTTACGCACAGAGATCGAAGCCGAAGGAAACAACTCAACGCGATACGCTCGAAATGGTCTTTGTCATCGACACGACCGGTTCGATGAGCGGACTGATCGACGGTGCAAAACAGCGCGTCTGGGGCATCATCAACGAGGTGATGCAGAAGCCGTCGAAGCCGCGGGTCCGCGTCGGACTCGTCGCGTATCGCGACATCGGCGACACATACGTAACGAAGGTCCTGCCGATCACTGAAGACCTTGATAAGGCCTACACGACCTTGATGGACTACGAAGCGGGCGGTGGTGGCGATGGCCCCGAGAATGTCCGCAAGGCGCTCGCTGAGGGGGTCAAGAATGCGGGATGGTCGAACGCGAAACAGGGTCTCGCTCAGATCCTATTCCTCGTCGGCGACGCTCCGCCCCACGACTACGAGCAGGAACCCGATGTGCTGGTAACGACGGCGGAGGCCGTTCGCAAGAATATGATCGTCAACACCATCCAGTGCGGCTCGCAGGGTGACACGAAACAGGTTTGGCAGGGAATCGCGGTCCGCGGCGAAGGCAAGTATTTCGCGATCGCACAGGACGGCGGCGTTCAGGCCATCTCGACACCGTACGATACGAAGCTCGCCGATCTCGCAGCGAAACTCGGGAAGACTTATGTTACCTACGGCAAAAAGGAAGACCGTGCCAAGCAGGTATCGGCACAGGCTGCGGCCGAATCCCGGATCACGATGGACGGAGTGATGGTCGCCCAGGCAGATCGAGCGGTGAACAAGGCCGTCAACAGCTTTCAGTATGACGGCGATCTTGTCCAGGACGTCGAGAATAAGACGGTCAAGGTCGAAGACGTAAAGAAAGAGGATCTGCCGGAAGAACTGCAGAAGTTGTCGGTCACCGATCGCAAGAAGGAGATCGGTCGGCGCATCGCCGAACGTCAGGCGATTCGTGCCGAGATCTTAAAGCTTTCGAAGCAGCGGGAAGATTTCATCGCCGCCGAACGAAAGAAACGCGGTAGTACGAACGGCTTCGACACGGCAGTTGCTCAAGCTCTGAAAGAACAGTTGTTGAGGAAGGGGATCAAATAGAACGAGCGTAGGACAGGCTGTTAGCCTGTCCTTTTCTTTATCTCGGTTCTCGTTTAATGCGCCTTCGGAGCCGCATGCGTAGGACAGGCATTCGTGCCTGTCCTCCTCAGCCTCGAAGGCTTTCATCCACCTTCAGAATTCCATCCGACCGATCGGAAGCTCCGCTAGGAGCAAAATGTTTGTGGAATCCCGACTCTCAACTACCTGCGCTCCGTAGGAGCGCCATATCGGTCACGCTCCTACGGAGCGAGCGACTTCTTTTGATCCGATACTACAAACATATGGCTCCTAGCGGAGCCGGCCCCAATCGACCATCTTGCCCATCCCCTTAATTGCCTGTACTCTAGGTGCAAAATCGGCATCCAAACCTCGGGCCATGAAACCTACTTCAATCGCACTATTTCTTTTTTCCCTCGCTCTCCTCGCCACAAGCTGCGTCAATCGCACCGAAGCACGGCGCGAAGGATGTCAGATCAAGGTCGGCATTGTCTTCGACATCGGTGGTAAGAACGATCGCTCGTTCAACGCGGCGGCGTGGGAGGGGGTAAAGCGGGCTGAGAAGGATCTGCCGATCTGCCTGTACGACGTCGAGCCCGGCAACCCGACATCCATCGAACCCGCGATGCGTGCGTTCGCGGAGAAAGGTTTCGATCTCATCATCGGCGTCGGGTTCGCACAGGGACCGATCCTCAAGAGAGTCGCGACGGACTACCCGAACATCAAGTTTGCGATCGTCGACGGCGTGATCATGGAAGACGACGGCAAGACCCCGAAGTCGAATGTCGCGTCACTCGTCTTTCGGGAGCATGAAGGTTCGTATCTAGTCGGGATGATCGCCGCGGAAAAATCGAAGACCGGTGTACTCGGCTTCCTCGGCGGCATGGACATCCCGCTTATCCACCGTTTCCAAAAAGGCTACGAAGAAGGAGCCAAGGCAGTTAATCCAAACATCCGCGTCATCCCGAATTACGTCGGCGTCACCGACGGCGCCTGGAATAACCCGGGCAAGGGAAAAGAACTCGCGGTCGCACAGATTGAAAAAGGCGCCGATGTGATCTTCACCGCCGCGGGTAATTCCGGTCTCGGTGCCTTCGATGCAGTCGAGCAGTACGGGAAGAACGATCAGGGTGAAGCTAATAGATTTGTGATAGGCGTCGACTCAAACCAAAACGCCGTCAAGCCGGGATTCGTGCTGACCTCGATGGTGAAGCGTGTCGACAACGCGGTGTACGATGTAGTCAAAGAAGTCCTCGGCGGACACTTCGCCGGCGGCTTCCACGTCTTCGGTCTCGACAAAGACGGCGTCGCCTACGCTCTGGATCAGTACAACAAACCACTCATCCCGCAAAAGACGCTCGACGATGTCGAAGCCGCAAAGGCGAAGATCGTCGCGGGTGAGATCAAGGTGACTGACGCGATGGCTAACTAGTCTGCATCTCGGGAACATTATCGTCATTAACCGCAGATTACGCGGATGACGCAGATTTTCTTTCGCGCTTTTTTCGTGTAATTCGTAGTTTTTCTTCTTCGTGTGATTTCGTGTGAGTTAGTGGTTCCAGGGACTGCAGCTGACTGGAACCACTAACTCACACGAAATCACACCAACCAAAGCACGAAAAGAAATCTGCGTCATCCGCGTAATCTGCGGCTAACTACTTCAACCATGTTAGAACTTAAGAATATTACGAAGACGTTTGGTAGTGTGACTGCCAACAACGACGTCTCGATCAACGTCCACAAGGGGACCATCCACGCGATCGTCGGTGAGAACGGCGCGGGGAAGTCGACGATCATGCGGATCGCTTACGGCTTCTACAACGCCGACAGCGGTGAGATCTTTGTCGATGGCAGGAAGGTCGACATCCGCAACCCGCATGACGCGATCGCGCTTGGGATCGGGATGGTGCATCAGCATTTCATGCTCGTCGATACGATGACCGTCGCCGAGAACATCATCCTCGGGGCCGAGACCGGGTCCGCAACAAACCTCGACCTCGACAAAGCGAACCGGGATATCCGCGCACTCTCCGACGAACTCAAGCTCAACATCAATCCGACCGCGATCATCGAAGATCTCAGTGTCGGGCAGCAGCAGCGGGTCGAACTTCTCAAGGCACTCTATCGCGACGCGGAATTGCTCATCCTCGACGAGCCAACCGCCGTTCTCACGCCGCAGGAGGTCGAAGAATTCTTCGCGATCCTCCGACGCATGAAAGAGCAGGGCAAGACGATCATCATCATCACGCACAAACTCGAAGAGGTGCTCGCGATCTCGGACGAGGTGACAGTGATGCGCGATGGTAAGGATGTCGGCAATGTGAAGACGTCGGAGACGAGCGCAAAAGACCTCGCGCGTTTGATCGTTGGACGCGATGTGCTGCTTCGTGTCGAGAAGACCGACGCCGATCCACGCGATGTCGTCCTCCAGGTCGATAAGCTCAAGATCTCGGGGAAGCACGGACTCGCGGTCAATGACATGAGTTTCGCCGTGCGTGCGGGTGAGATCGTCGGGATCGCCGGTATCGAAGGAAACGGTCAGACGGAGTTGATAGAGGCGCTCGCAGGTCTGTGCAGTGTGTCGTCGGGAACGATCGAGTTTGAAAGTAAGAACGTGACGAACATGAATGCGCGACGTCTGAAGGAACTCGGCATCGCGCACATTCCCGAGGACCGTCACAAACGCGGACTCCTCCTCCATTCGGATCTCGCGGAGAACTCGATCCTTGGTGTTCACTACCGACCGCCGGTGGCCGCAGGCGGATTCATGAACAGCGCGGCGATAGACAAACGAATCAGCGAGATCGTCGAGAACTTCGACGTCCGTCCGCCGATTCCGGAGCTGTCGGCCAAGTCGTTGTCGGGTGGCAATCAGCAGAAGCTGATCATCGGTCGTGAGTTCGAACTGAATCCGAAACTGCTCCTCGTCTCGCAACCGACCCGCGGTGTCGATATCGGAGCGATCGAGTTCATCCATCGCAAACTAATCGGCCTCCGCGACGCCGGTGCCGCCATCCTGCTAGTCTCCGCCGAGCTTGAAGAAGTAACTGCCCTCGCCGACCGCCTCCTGGTAATAAGAGAAGGCAAGATCGTCGGCGAAGTCGACCCGCGTGTGACGTCGAATGAGGAGATAGGGTTGATGATGACTGGGGGATAGTTCGAGGCGGTTAGCGGATTTAGCCGCAGATTACGCAGATGACGCAGA
>DATEOJ010000275.1:0-12033 GCA_035274235.1 Pyrinomonadaceae bacterium | reverse complement strand
TGGCTAAAACCCGGCGCCCCGCAAAATTTAACCCTGAATACAAAACGTTTGAAACAGGACTTTATTAACAGCGGATCTACAACCGCGAGCGTTGACGCTAGGCATACGCCGTTGGGGTCAAACTAAGCGGCAAGTGCGAGCGGAGGATCTAGTCGACGTCAGCCGATGCAGGGTATCGCCAACCCTTTCGCGGAAGACTCACCTTGAAGTTCAGGCGAAAAATGTTTTGAGTGTGGTCGAACGGATCCGTTGGAGTTCCGGATAATTCGTAGTGATAGAGGAGTTCTACACGCAAGTTCTTATTCACAACGTAACCGGGACCGCCCCGCAGGCGGACAACCTGGAGCCGTTTCTGATCGAGCCGAAAGATGGGTTCGACGTCGGCCACAAAGTACCAAGTTTTGGGATTCCATGCTTTTTCCGTTTTCGCGAGTGGTGCCTCGAGCCCGAAGCGGTTTCTAAATCGGGGGATCTTCTGCATCTCATCATCCTGAGTGATCATGCGGTATTCGAAACGACTCAGGCTAAAGAGAAACCACTTCTTGTTATTTGGAATGGAGAACTTTACACCGGTAACCGGCCGAACTTCCCAGCTATCGTTCGCCCGGCGATTGTCGGTATAAACCACGACCCCGCCCAGAAGAAATTCCAACCACGGCTTAGCCTGATAGATGATATTCGGCGGCGAGGTGTAGTAAGAACGGAAATGCTTCTCCGGTGATTCTGTGATCCCGGAATAAGTGAACAGCACCATCTTGTCGGTGACAGGTTTGGCCGTGATGTTTGTAAAGCGATACTCGTTTGTGATCACCGGATCGTCATCTTGCGCGAAAGCCGGAGCGGAGATGATCAAGAGTATGAAGATCAAAAGCGCGATCCTCCCAAGGAGGGGTCGCATAGTTGCATTTACTACCCGCGGTCGAATTACTTCCGTCTTTTGCATCGGTAAACTTTTTCGTTATCACCCCTTCCAAATTCCCAGCATGTGCAGCAGCATCGCTGCCGCGATAAAAAGGATCCCCGTACCGGTGACCATCGAGAGCGACGTCTGCCGTGTCGTTTGGGAATAGATCGAGATTTTCTTCATCGCGCGCTGAAACTGTACCATCGCCACGATCAAGGTGCCCACGCCGAGCAAGATCAGCGCGATCCCGACGTTTCGCGATGCGTGACCGTGGACCTCACTTCCGCCGGATGCTTGCTGCATCGTTTCGAGGAATTTGTATAAGGTGAATCCAAAAGTTATGAGCGAGAGATCCGTGCGGATCCACGCCATCATCGTGCGTTCAAGCGCAAGGATAGTTCGGCCGTAGCCTAGCTCGGTCCGGTCCTCGGCAAGCTTGTTCCGCAGGTCGGGCATGACATCCACTCGTTCTACTGTCGTAAGAAAAAACCGCCTAGCGACCGGACGGGGGTGTCGTTGAAAAGAAGCGGTTTAGAGTATTGTTCGTGAATCGGTCGGATCAATCTACTGTTAAAACTTACAGTCAAGCGTCGGCGGTGCGCGACGATCGCGGAGAACAGTCCGGGCTGATCGAACAAATAAGCGCCGAACTGCCTCGGGCCGCCATACTCGTGAGGAGCCTCAACAATACGCACCACATCATCAAGTTCAAACTCGAACGCGTCCAGACCAAACGGCAGACCTTCCCCGATCGATTTGAGCGCCGCTTCCTTGAGACTCCATAACTGTAGGAACTTTTGACGCTGCCCGGCACGTGCCGTCTCTACCGCCAACGCCTCGGACTCGTTGAAATATGTCCGAGCGAGTTCTGCCGGTTCAACCGTCGTCGCCGGATCCTCGAGGTCGATACCGATATTGTGCGAGGCAGACCATGCACCGACGAACCCTGCTCGGCACGATGAGAAACTGAACGACAGATCCGGCGAGTCGGACAACCATGGACGGCCATTCTCAGTCTCTTCAAAAACGATCTGTGAAAGAGGAAGCCGTGAACCCCTTGCGAGTGCGCCGCAGTACCGTCGGAACGCTCGTCGCTGTATGAACAGAGCGCGGTCCTCGTCAGTAACAAATCCATCCGCACGGCGTAATTCGAGAGCAGATAGAATCGAAGCGCAACGTCTCGTCACTTCGCAGTCGAGTGACACCGGGGAGTAGAGAACGCGATCCGCAAACGAGGGACACGACCAGTCCATCGACGAATCGAACATCTCCCTTACCCATTTGTCGTCGTCTCGAATCATAGGGTCACGGTGCGAGCTCCGGTATAAGTTTGATAATGATCTCGAATGCAGCGAGCTCGATCGCGTAGATCGCCAGCGTATGCCGACCGATGAATTGCACCGTACTCACCCATGAAGCCGGCGGCTGCAACCGGCTCGGGCCTCGTGCAAAAAGACAAAGCGACAACACCAAAATGCTCGAGCAGATAATGAACGTGACAACCTGGGTTTCGGAAAAGTCGAACTCGGCCTGCTCCTGCCAAACATAGGCGGCGGCTGCGACCAGACTGATGAAGACGCCGATCGGCGCGACCTTTCGAAGGGTTATGCCGTCGCCGACTGCGTTTCCAGCGGCTCGCTTATCTGCGTACTTCCTCTGAGCAAAGCCGAGAAGGGCCCAGAGCCAACCTTCAGCTCCATAGTCGACGACCTTCCCCGCGACCGGTAGTAACGCGACAAGTACCGCCGCGACGACGATGTATCCGATCCACCCGAAACGATCCACGAAGCGTTCGACGTAGGGAAGCGCGAGACGTATCAGCACAAAGCTCAAGAGGATGTTGGGCCCAACCCATCCCCAGTCGTTGTTCGAGCTTTCGAGCAACGTTAGGATCAGTCCGAGCATTAACCACTGCGGCGGCACGCTGCGTGTGTGTGCGTAACCGATCAGGAAGAAGAACACCGGTGCCGCCATCCGGCCGAAGACACTCCACCAATCGCCATCGTCGATAAAAAAGAATCCGATGTGATCGATGAGTACGAGAATGATCGCAGCGGTCTTGAGCCAATCCGTGTTGTCGACGATACGAGGAGCGTCCGTTGTCGCGGAAAGCGGCACGGGTGGTTTGGCTTGGATCGCGATCGCGTCCGACTTGCTGACCGGTTCCGCCGGACTTCCCTCGTAAGCACCGGGTGACAGATTCACTTCTTTGAGAACAAGCGATAGAGGCAGCAGCGTCGAGCCCGATTCGATAACTGCTCCGCCCATGAGAGTCGCACCCGCATTTACGGTGCAGCCATCCCGGACGGTCGTCTGTTTCACCTTCAACGCCATATTCTCGAAGGTGTGGAACTGCAGGAAGCCGTCGATATAACAATCTTTGCCAAAGTTCACGGCGTTCCAATCGAAACACTGCAGAGGCTCGGTGACGATGGTCCGCTCGCCGATCTTGCAACCCATCCAACGCAGTATGGAATTCGAGACCGTCGTCCCCGCGAAAAAGCGCAATGGCTCTCTGCACCAACCGAAGAAGCAATCCTGGACAAAGAAGTAAGCGAAGTGACGCAATGACCAGAACGGCGTCGCGTTGTCGGTGCCCCATCGATTTCCGACAAAGATCTTCTTCACCGCAACGCACAACAAGATCAGACAGAGTTCGGTGAGTATGATCGCCGCCAGAGTTCCGGCGAGCGGATACTCTCCAAATACCGACAAGAGAATGAACAGTACCGCGAAGACGAGTTCTGTCGTGATCGGAATGATGCCGATGCTAAACACATCATTCAGCAAAACTCGCGTAGCAAAAAGCGTAAATCCCGGACGACGCTCGCGTTCGTCACCGCCTAAGGTCGAGCTCGCAAATTTAACCGGCGGATTACCCGCTACGGTGATCTGCGGTCCAACCTCGGTTCGAAGTTGACGACGAAACTGGATCTCGCTCGCGGGCGTCGAAACGCCGAGCAGAAAGTTCGACGGAAAGTGTCCGTACTCCGCAACACAGTTGTTACCCGTAAAGAAATTCTCCGGCATGTCGATCTGCCGAAGTTTTATATGCTCGGCTCCGTAATCGAGCATGTTCGTAAAGCAGCCGTTCGACCAGAACACTCTCGAATCGGCACACGCGACTTCGGGTACGACGTTGTACATGATGTCGCACTCCGACGCGCCGACTCTCGGGAAGCGTAGTCCCGCAAGGGCCCGCAGGTATTGTCCCGTGATGGTCCATGTCCATTGCGTCTGTATTGCGTTCATGCGATGCATCCGGTACATAAGGAGAGCTGCCTTTAGTCCGCGGGACGGATACAGTCCGGGCGACGCGGCAGTGAACCGAATAAAGAGACAGCCGAGCACCGACGTCACGACGATGGTGACCCACGTAGTGGTGAACGCATATAGGGCCAGATGCCAGACAAGCGAGAACAATCGTCCGGCGCTGAGTTGTCCCTCGAGTCCGCTGATCTCCGATGGGAGGATCATCGTGCCCACGAACCAAACGCTGATGGCAACGGGAACAACACTCAACCAAAATGCGATGACGATCTGCATCAGCAAGTTGATGCTCTCAAGGACCCAGATCGGTCGGGTGTACTCGCAGGCTTTTGCCGTACGCTTTAGCTCGGTGAACCGTCCTGTTAGACGCGCGGGAGCTCCTTCCCAAACTTCATTCGACCCAACGTCGCTCAGGATCGGAGTAAGCGGGGTTACCCAAGTGCCGCTTCCGACCGTCACGTTATTTGCTATCGCGGCCCGCATGCCGATCTTGCAACGACTCTCGAGAGTGATCGGCCCGACGCTCACGTGCTGCCCCGACCAGCGCGTCGTAGTGACGTATGCTCCGGTTTGGATCGCAACGTCGTCAGCGATCGTGATCAGATCGAGCGGGCCGGTAAAGATGGCGTCCTGTGCGCACTGAAGGTTGTTGCCGACATTCGCACCGAGTTGACGAAGCACAAACGCTCTCAGCGGTGCGCTGCGATACAGCGCTCCAAGCGGAACGAGCACCATACTCTCGACACGCTGGATACACCAGATCCGGAGATGCATCCTGCTCCATTTCGGATAAACCCCCGGCGTTATCTTATTTCCATAAATGTCGCCGCCGATGAAAGACTTGATGAGCATTGCCCATAGAAGACCGGCGAATGGAAGTGATAACACGAGCAGATAGAGTCCGAGCCCGCCGACCAGGAACTCCGAGAGGCTCGCCCGTACAAAGAACAAACCGCCGTCAGCCGTTTCGAGAAGCAATACAAACGCAACGATGCCCGGTGAGTACTGGAAAATCGAGAAGAGGATCTGCAACGCGGTGAAGGTTCTGACCGGGAGTACCTTAGCCGCGGCCTCATCGCGTGACGGTCCGTCGTCCGTAGTTCTGACAACCGGCGTCGTCACGACCGGTTCGTCCACGGCCCGAGGTCGGTTCGCAACTTTTCGCGCGGTATTGCAATCACTAAGCAATCCTCGAACACCGATCGACCATCCCGCAGCATGTAGTTTTTGAGCAAGACGCGCAATCGCGATCGAGTGTCCTCCGGAAAGCGCGAACTCATCATCCAACCCGAGCGGTGTTTCGAAAACGGTCCGGCAGATCTCCAGCACTTCGACGCAGTCGGCGGTCGGAACTTCGATCTCGTCTTCAACCGCAGTAATCGCTAGTTTGGTTGACGCAGCGTTAGCTTTCTCGGATTCACCGTTTCGAAGCAGACGCGACAAGTCGGGCAAACTCTTCCGATCGATCTTTCCCGAGACCGGTTTCAATGTGAATTCCTTCACAAGAAAGATCCGCGTTGGGATCGATGGTTCGGGCAGCTGTTTCGCGAGCACAGCCGTGACGCTATCGGCCCACTCCAACGGCGCCGGAGCAACCTCGGCCAACTCATTCCCGAGAACCCGCGGAGCGCTGACAAACGCGACAAGCGCGTCGTGCTGGTAATCGAGAACCGCAGCTTCGATGTCGCTGAACTGCGTCTGCAAAATATCTTCGACCGCTTGGGCCTCGACGCGGTGACCGCGAACTTTTAGCTGCGCGTCGATTCGGCCGAGAAAGTGGACGCGCTTTGTCGCGTCGATCATGCACTTGTCACCGGTCCGATAAAGACGCCCAAATTCCGGATGCGTGATGAATCTGCTTTCAGTCTGCTCGGGCAAGTTGCGATAGCCGCGCGAAACATGCACACCGCCGATGCACAGCTCTCCGATTTCTCCGCGCGGAAGCGACTCAAGACTATCGATCTCGAGGATCACGTACGTGACATTCGGAAATGGTGAGCCGATCGTGATCGGTTCACCCGGTCGCAAACTCTGCCGGCTAGTGTCGGTGCTGGCCTCGGTGGGTCCGTATGTATTGATGATCTGCCTGCGATTGCGCGTCCACGGCTCGACGAGAGCGTTTGGAAAGGCCTCGCCTGCCGGAACGATGTAGCGACAGATGGGATACGGAAGATCCACTTCGGGCTCTTGTGTGAGGGTCGTGAGAAGGACCGGTGGACAGAACAACACCGTGACCTCGGCCTCGCATAGAACCGGAACGAGATCGGGCCCCGAACGAACCTGTTCCTTCGTCAGCAACACAACAGCGCAGCCTGACACCCATGCGCTGTACATCTCGGAGATGCTGCCGTCGTAGCCGAGCGACGACGTGAGTGACGTCGCATCCATCCCCGGGATGAGGTCAAAATAGTCGGCGTAACTGAACGCGAGATTTACATAACCGGCATGCGGGCACTCGACACCACGCGGCACACCCGTGGTTCCGCTTGTGTAGAAGATCGTTGCCAAACGCTCCGCCGGGTTATCGAGCCATGCGGGCGATCCGCTTCGTTTGTGGGCCGCCGGCAAGTTCAACACATCAAGCGTCGGGAGATCGCGGAAGGCGTCTTGACCCCGCGTCATAACGACGACCGGTTGTGCGTCGTTGAGCATGTGAGTGATCAACGCGTCCGGCAAAGTGGTGTCGAGGAACATCAACGTGCCGCCGGCCTTAAGTATGGCGAGGTGAGTCGCAACGATCTGCCAGTTGTCCTGCGACATCGCTACAGCGACGACCTGATCCGGACCCGTCAGGTGAGGAGCGATTGCGTCCGCGATCTCTTCGGCTCGCGCATCGAGTTCGGCAAAGGTAAGCGAGTCCCCTGTATGCGGAATCTGGAGAGCGGTAAGGTGCGGAAACTTTTTAGCGGAACGACTGAAGATCTCGGTAAGCCACCGAGCCCCCTTTTGATGCGGCGCGTTGAGGAGGTGGTCGGCACCAAATGTGTCCGTCAATACATGCGGGTTCTTGTTTGAAGTTTCGTCGTGTGGAGTTTCCGACGCCCAGAGGTATCGTCTCCACGCGACGAACGTGAGCAATAGGAAAACTGCGAAACCTGTGATGAAGATCGTTAACAAAACCAGCCCTCACATTGACAGCGGAACTTGCCCTGCATAAAAAAGCCGTTCGCACGTCAGAGTTCACCGCATGCAACGGTCGATTCGGATGCGGCCCATGTGAGAGGCGTGCAAGTCAGTTTGGTAGTGTCGAACACTCCGTTCTTTGCCAACCTATCAATGAACTCGAAGATCTGCTTCTTCCGTTGTTCGTCGATATTCAAACCGCGCCCTTTCGTGAGATCGCCGCAACGCGACTTGTACTCGTTTACCGCTACTTCAACACCGCATAGATCGCGCTCCTTCGGATTAAACGGATCGCGATGATTACACTGCGGACTATCCTCATCGGTCGTCGCGTGCTCGCAGTTTGCAGCTCCCTTGTGGACGATCGTTCGAGCGTTTCGAACGCAAGTGAAATGAAGCTGATTGCAAGCGGATTCACATCGTCCCCTGACCTCGGTGATGATCGTGCAATCGAGAATGCATGCGTCCTCGACCGCCATCATGAGCCGCTGGTGCCACTCGGTCTCACCACCTCCCGCATTATTTGTGACGACGCGGAATACTCCCTTTTCTCTCTTCCGGAATTCGTGGAGAATCTTTTTCAGTGCGACGAGATCGGCCGCGTTACTATCGCTCTTATCCGAATCCCGAATGTCTATCTCGCCCGAAAGGTAAATCTCTTGACCGACTCCGTCGTCGCAATAACTAAGTTTACCTTCGCCGATGTCGCCCTTCGACACTTCAACAGACAGACACCGCTTGTCTGCCGAACGCGGCCCTTGCTGCGCAGCGCCTCGCGGGAGCAAAAGCAACAACAAGAAAACCGGAGCCCATCGCATTGGCGGGGAATATCTCCTTCTCGTTTCTAGGACGCCAGCACATCAAGAGCCCGCACAATCAACGGATCGCTCCCGATCTCTATATCGGACCTCGCGTTAAACAGCTCGATGTCGACCGGCACCCCTTTGGTCTCGTAGCACACCATCTCCGACGAATAATACTTCTGATACGACAACGTGTATCTCCACCCGTTCGGAAGTTTTTTCTCGAGTTCGTAGGAGAAGATCCCATTCGTGTGATCACCGACAATCGTTACAGAAGGCAATTCTCGAATCGCCAGCGCAAACGCCTCGCCGCCGCTGAAAACTGAATCACAAGTTAGGAGAACGACAGGTCCGGTGAACTGAACTTCACCCTGCGGTTCGAGATGCCACGTCTTTAGCGGTGTGAAGTCATCGGGGCCAGGACCAATCTTTGTCCTGCGGTGGAATGCGACGCGCTTGCGGTTGCAGAAACGATTGATGATCGCGATCGCGGTACTGTCGTCACCACCGGGACAATCTCGTATATCGACGATGTACCCGGCAAGATCCGTGAAGTCGCGTCCGATAGTATCGAGTGCAGCCGTCAGATCGGAATTCTTTACACCCTCCAACTCGAGGATCCGGATATAGCCGAACCGTTGCGACCGGCAATAAAGAAGCATCCATGCTTCGGTCTTAGTTGGCTGACCAAATCCATTCGCCGCCAGAGTTTTCTCCGTCGTCTCAAAGAGCTGCCCGATCTCGTCGGGATTAAACTCTCTCCAAAACCTCGGCGTCTTTTCCGGACTGAAGTGACGCTTCTCTCCGTCGATGCGGGCGGTAATATTTACGTGGCCGTCATTCAACGGCTCGAGCATCCGGCTGATAATATCGAACAGCTCACCTTCACCGGTCGCCGCTGTAACTCGCGGCCGATATCGATCGTACTGCTCCTGCCAGTCAACACCTCTTTCTTCAAAGAACGCGTACCGGTTATGGAACGTCTGCCACAGTTCTTCGAAATTCTTTTCAGGGTCTACATCGATAGACGCCATCTTGAATTTGCCCTAGTCGAAATATCGTTCCAGCTTCCCTCGTCTTCGGACGTCCAACGTAACGCAGTGCGGACCTCCTCCAAGAAGTTTTGAATGACGCAACTTCAAGGGAATAACTTCGAGTCCTTCCTTCTCCAGTATCTTGATGAGCGTCGGCTGGTTTCGATCGACGACGACAACGTCCGGGCTAATACTGAACGCATTCATGTCGATCCAATCGCTGCCGATGCATTGTGCAAGATACTCCGGAGCATACCTGTCCGTGTTCTCCATCGGAGGACTGTAGATAACCTTCCACTGCTTCAGGATCTTGGGAATTGTATCGTCGTTCAGCCGCGACGGGTTTGCGAGGACAAGCCCTGGCCGCAATGCGACGAGTGTCGAGTCGATGTGACTGCCGTAGTAAACGTCTTTCAAATAATGGATCCGATATTTTTCACCGAGGATCGATTGCAGCCACTGTCCGCCAATTTCGTTTCCGGTCGCGCTGACCAGGTAAATGAGATCCTCGCCGAATCGCAAAATGTTTGCGGCGTCGAACGCCGGTTCGTCGTTGTTCGGAGTCGGCTTGTCCATGTCCACGCCGTCGAAGAGCGAGTCGAGAAGCATCGGCTTCGGAGCGCTGATCCATCGCGCTCCGGATCGCATATACTCCATCATCAGCGAACGATAGCTGTAAGTTTCCTGAGAGCGGCTGCGAATGACATTCGGAGTTTCGATGATCTGATCGCCGACGACCATCATCACGTCACGCGGACAGTAATTGTAGTAGCCCTGCGATTCCCAATTGATCGTCGAGAAGGTCGCTTCGTGCGGCCACGTCTCCGGTCTCCGCACCTTCACGCCATAACTCTCTAGGATCGCGGAAAACTCGTCGAGGTCTTCCTCCGTCTCCTTGATGACCCAATCGGGAAACGGCCCGCGCGGGATCTCGGCGATCGAACGGTCGGGATATTCGGCGACCTGCGTGCTACGGTCCCGCGTCGGAAAACGAGCGTTCAACGGATTGCCGACGATGACCTCTTCCAACGGGTCCCACTCGTTACAACTCCAGACCGCTGAAGCGGTCGCCGGACGGTGGCCGTTCTCGGAAACCGCGGCCTCTACAATTGATGTCTCTGAATTCGAGTAGTCTTCCATATTTTCACCACCTGGTGGAGTTGCTAAAGAAATCATTAAATGCGATCGCCTCGCCCGACTCGACGGCTGCTTCAAGTACAAAATCGCCTACCGCGATATCGAGGACGCCAAGACCGAACGGCGAGAAGATGCGCGGGCGATCGAAGTCGAGGTCAAAATTGTTTTCGAGTAGATCCACGAGCGTGCCGGCGATAAAGTCGCGAGACCCGGTCTCCATTTCCGCGAGGTGAACCGACGTCTGTGCCTTGAGCGAGTGGTCGACATCGTCGACAACATTTTGCGCGTCAAGGATGACGTTTGGACAAATATCGCGAAGCGACAGATGCAGCACGGTCGGGTTGTGGTCAAACAGTTTCGGATCGTCGACATACGGCGCGAGTGCCGTGGTCGTGAACAGAACAACCGAAGAATCAACAACCGCGCTTTCGAGGTCGTCGTGAATATCAACGTCCAGGTCGTACCGGTCGCGTAGCCAAGCACTAAACTGCTCTGACCCGCTGCGGTCGAGATCGAACAGATTGACCTTTGAGAATTTCCACTCGCGATACATCAGCCATTCGATCGTCGCACGCGCGATCACACCCGTACCGATCACCCCTATAGTTCCCGTAAAAGGATTTGGAGATAGTCGTTCCGCGGCGAGTGCGGCCGAAGCGGCGGTCCTCGTCGAACTGATAAGCGCGGCCTCGATGCAAGCGATCGGATAACCCGTCGCGCCGTCGTTGAGTATGAGAACGGCTGACGCGCGGGCAAGGTTGCCGGCGGTGTTATCCGGAAAGCTCGAGATCCACTTGATCCCGCTCTTCTGTATCGAGCCGGCGAGGTGAGCGGGCAACGCGATTATTCGGGAGTTGGGTCTGTCCGGGTAACGAAGGAAGTAGCTGTCGGGATTTATCGCGTTCCCCGACGCGTGAAGTCTATATGCCGTTTCGACGGCTTTGAAGACACGGTCACGATTGCTTTCGATAGCACGTCGCGCAGCTGAACCAGAGACAACGTAGAAGGTCGGAGCCGTTGACACACTTACTCTCCTACCGCGCCGCGACGAGCGCCGTTTGTGACCGCACGAACCACACGGCGGTTCGGCACCACCCTTAGCTGAGTTGCACGATAAAGTTCCTGCCGCATATCCGCGGATGTGATGTAACGTTCAACCCACTTCGGATCATAAACGGTGTCAAGGTACTTCTCACCAAGGTCAGGTGAGATCGCGACGATGGTATCACCTCGATTGAACTCGTGGCCGAACGACTGTACGGCCGCGAGCACCGATCCGGTGCTTCCACCCACCAGGAGGTGACGCTCTCGAACGAACGAGAGACACGCTTCAACCGTTCTCTGCTCGCTGACCGTGACGATCCTGTCAGGTTTTGCATGTTCGGCAAGCTTCGGCTTAACACTCGTCCCGATGCCCGGAATGTTCCTTTTCTCGGCTCGGCCGCCGAAAGTAACGGAGCCCGTCGGTTCAACTGCCACTACCTTTACACCCGGAATTTCCTGATGAAGGCGTTCGGCAACGCCGCCCAAAGTACCGGTTGTTCCGGAACCGACAAACACCCAATCAACCTTCGGGAATTCCCTGAGGATCTCGGCCGCCGTCTGGTCGGCATGGGCCTTCGTGTTCGCGACATTAGCGTACTGATTCAGCCACAGTGCGTTCGGATTGGATTGCAGTATCTGCTCTATCTTCAGAAGCCTCGTACCGAGATAGCCGCCGACGTTATCCCGCTCTTCGACCATGATGACTTTCGCCCCGTAA
>DATEOJ010000274.1:0-5104 GCA_035274235.1 Pyrinomonadaceae bacterium | reverse complement strand
CCGATCGTCGCGACAAAGCACAGCACAAGCTCACGAGCCCGCCGCGATTCGTTCTTTCCGCTGACCGTGTCGAAATGTTTCCAAAGGATTCCGCCATCGCGTTCGTAGAGACCAACGGCTCGCTCGAGCGTGTAAGGCTTTCCCTCGTCATTCGCAAAGACGGCATCGATTAGCTGCGCATTCTCCGGTGCATCGAGCTTCGGTTCGAGCGGACTCGCGAGACGCCCGACAGCGTACTCGCCGACATCAAACGCCGCACGCCATCCCCAATTCGAATCCGGATCGCCATACGGGACGACCATCTCCGCGAGTGACGCACGATAAAGAATCGGACGAACCTTCCCGCCGTCGTCGTAACCGACGTTGTGAAGAACAAGTCCCTCACGCGGGTGCATTGTGTATCGAAAGCGCCACTTCTGCCACGCGATCTCCTGACCAGTGAGTTTGTAGCTCGCTCCCTCAGGCTGCGTGATGATCATCGGTTTCGGTTTCTCACGCAGCTCCCCGACAGACGCCTCGTCAAAGTCCTGACTCTTTTCCGAGATCGGCACGACACCGGTGTCGGTGACTTCGACAACCTTCTTCGTGTTCATGTTCACGATCGCAACGACACCTTCGACCGGGCGTCCGTAATAGTTCGCGGAGCTGCCTTTGAAATACGAAAGTCCGCGAAGAAGTCTTCCCGTAAACTTGGGATCGATCTGACCGACTGCCCAACCGTCGATCGCGACATCGTCGAGATTGGTGATCCCACGTTTTCGCATCGCCGCCTGCCAACGCGAGTCTTCGCGAACGAGGCGGTCTACTTCCGCGTACTCACCCGAGAAAACGAGCGGCTGCACTCCGGGGATCTCCTTCCACAAAACCAGTTTGTTTGTGCGCAGATCGACCACGGCTTCGAGTGTCTTGTTCCGTTCGCGGTCGAGAATTATCGAGAAGGCCTCGCGACGAAAACTCCCACCGGACGCGAAACGCAGTACTTCGTCTTTTGGCGGCTCGTTGAGTTGGATCGTCGAGAACATTCCGGTCGCCGGGAACGCCTTCGAGTCGCGAAGCACCTTTGCGGCTGCGTCGATCTCTGTGCCGGACAGCGGGTCGAGGGGATGAGTAGCCTGACCAAACGCGATCAGGCCGGAAAAGAGAAACGAGAGTAAAAAACCACTCGCGGGAATGCAGAACTTTGTCTTCACAATGCTTGCTCCTGTACCGAGGTTTTAAGTTGAGTAGTTTGTTATGCGGCGGAAAGCGCTAGAGCGCCTCCTTCATTCGTCGAACACCTTCAGCCATCCGCTCTTCGCTATTGCAGAACGAGATGCGCAGAAAACCTTTCGCCTCATCTCCGAACGCAACGCCCGGAACGGTGACGACACGATTCTGCAAAAACTTTTCCGCGACCTCGATGTCATCGCCGATCGACCGCACATCGAGCATCGTGTAGAACGCCCCTTCAGGCGACGTCGCACGCAGGCCGAGTTCTTCGTCGAGAAGATCGACTAGAAACTCGCCGCGTTTCTTATAGACATCGCGGAACATCTTTTTGGCCGCTTCAGCCCCTTCGGTCCAAGCGAGAAGCGATGCCTTCTGAGTGATGGTTGACGCGCAAACTGTCGTGAAGCCGTGGAGCACCTGAATCGCGTTTATGATCTCGGGATCTTTGCACGCCGCCCAACCGAGCCGCCAACCCGTCATCGACAAACTTTTTGAGAGCCCGCTGACGATGATCGTTTTGTCGTAGAACTCGCTTGCCGACCGCGGTCGCTCGCCAAAATAAAGATCGCTGTAGATCTCATCGGAGACGAGCCAGATCCCTGTGCCTTCGAGCGCGGCTGCGATCTGTCTGAGATCCTCTTCGGTGAGGATCTTGCCGGTTGGATTCGACGGCGAGATGACGACTGCAAGCTTTGTCCGATCATTGATCTTCGATTTGAAATCTGCAATATCAAATTTGAAATCGCCATCGGCCGGCATTCGATAGTAGACCGGAGTTCCTTGAGCGATACGTGTGCACGCGTCATACGCCGGAAAGCTCGGGTTTGGAAGCAGCACCTCATCGCCGGCTTCAACGGTGCAAAGAAATGCATCGGTCATCGCCTCCTGCGATCCGCATGTGACCACTACACCGGTTCGCGGCAACTGGAGGTGCGGATACTGCTCGGCGATCTTGTCTCTCAGTGCTGGAATTCCGGGGTGCGACGTGTAGCCGTTCTGCTCCTCGAGCGCGACACGTGCGGCTTCGTCACGCATGAACTGCGGTGTCGGAAGATCCGGTTCGCCAAGACCGAAATTTATACTGTCGGGTAACGCTCGTTCGAAGAACTGACGGATCAACGTAGGCTGCAAACCGCGCATGCGGGCCGGCAGCTCGAATGCACGTTCTTTCAAAGACTCAACGCTCGCACTCATTATTTTTCTTCCGTCGACTCGAGATCGTCTTCGATGTCTTCCCGAACGTCACCGACCTCGACGTTAAACTCGCCCTCAGCCTGCGTTACCGGGTCGCCGGTCAATACACCGCCGATCGTTTCGATCTCACCGATGATCTTCTGTCCGAGACCCGAGATCTTGTCCGCGAGTCCGTGGCCTTCTTTTTCTTCTGGTTCGCTCATTTTTGTTCCGAGTCTATTCTAGGCGATTCTTCCGGAGTTGTCAGAACCGCTGTCGCTCTTGCTTCGCGTCCTTCCGGCATCGGGCAGATCCGCACGGCTTGCGCAGATCTAATAAATTGATTTGGCCGTCGAGTCTGTAATACTATTCGGGCCAGCGATTTACTTCAAAACTCGCCCGACCGTTGGATGAGAGACGCCTCCAGGTTTTATGCATTATCTATCGACCGTCCGCTTCCTGACGCTTATTCTCTTCTTCCTGACAGCGACAAGCGTTTCAGCTCAGTCACACTCGCAGCCGATCGGATCGGTTCTTAATTCCGACGGTTCGATCAACTCACTTACCGCCGGCAGTTTTGACCCAAGCGGTTTCACGATGACGTCGACACCGAATGGCGAACCCAGATTCGTGTCTAACGAAGCTTCGGGTGCGGGCTGCGTCGACAGTTGGGATACCGACTTTGTTGAGAGCGGTGCAAACGGTGAGATCAAGGTCATCGTTTCCGACGGCGCGGGAAATCTTTATTTCGGTGGCGGCTTTACGTCTATTCATGGCGTACCTGTCAACGGAATCGCGAAGTGGGACGGTGCGTCGTGGACCGGTTTGGGCACGGGTGTTATCGGAACGGTAGTTTCGATCGCGGTTTCGGGATCGGATGTTTACGTCGGGGGCGGCTTCGGTATGGCCGGAGGTGTCCTTGCAAAGAACATCGCGAAGTGGAATGGAACTGCATGGTCGGCCATGGGCGCCGGTCTTGGTGGTGGAACCCACGAAGTCTTAGCTGTCGCGATATTCGGTGGCGACGTTTATGTCGGCGGTAGCTTCAACACTGCGGACGGGTCGCCGGCAAACGGACTCGTACGCTGGAACGGCACGTCGTATTCGGGCGTCGGCGTATCCGGGACGATCAGTGCGCTGGCGGTCAGCGGTGGCAACTTATATGTTGGCGGGTTTTTCCTTGTCGTCGCGGATCCGACGCTTTGCGGCCTGGTCAAATGGGATGGAACCACCTGGTCGGGTTTTGGCTTGTCGTCGAATACGAGTGTCACGGCGATCGGCATAAACGGCACCGAGATTTACGCCGGTGGAATTATCAAACGGCCCGGGTTTTCCGATCAACATATCGCCAAATGGAACGGCACGAGTTGGACATCGCTCGGATTCTTCTCGGGCTTTCCGGCGGTGCGAGCGTTCGCGTTTTTGGGTAGCGACGTTTACGCAGGAGGAACGTTCGAACGAACCGGCGGAGTGGGTATTGGTAACGGCATTCTGAAATACAACGGCAGCCAATGGAGTGCGATCGGTACCGGCACCGAGTTCGGTGAGGTCAACGCTATATACCCGTTGGGGAACATGTTTTACGTAGGCGGCAAGTTTGATCAGGCCGGCGATATCGGAGCTCGCAACATCGCGACATTGACCGACGGCACAACCTGGGCCGCGGCATTTACCGGAACGGGTCCCGACAATACCGTTAGAGCGATCACGGTTTCCGGAACGGATGTTTATATCGGAGGCACCTTCAGGTCGGTGGGTACCGTTGGAGCTCACCGGATCGCAAAGTGGAACACGGTAACAAATACATGGTCCCCGTTGGGAACCGGGTTATCGGGCTTTACGAGTGAGAATAGTTTCATAAGCGCGATCGCGGTCGTGGGTAATAAGGTTTACGCGGGCGGAAGTTTTGGCAGTATTGGTGGAATTTTTACAAGCAGCATCGCCATGTGGAACGGGACCGCGTGGACGCCGATGGGCACGGGGGTGCAGGGCACCGTGAACACCATCATTCCAAAAGGCGAGGACATTTATGTTGCCGGCAACTTCACCTCCGCCGGCGGTGTGCCCGCGAATCATATCGCGAAGTGGAATGGAACCGCGTGGAGTGGATTGAACTCCGCGAGTCTTCCGACCCAAGTAGTGGGTATGGCGTTCAAGGGAAACGATCTCTATGTCGCCCTCCCGACCACGACCGTCCCCAACCCCGCTTACTTCTCGAAATACGACGGCACGAACTGGACCGCTCTCGGTGCCGATCTCGGCGACCGCGGCGTCAGTAACGTCGCCGTTGTCGGAACGGATGTTTACGTCTCGGGTGGCTTTACTTCGATCGGAGCCCTCACCGTCAACGGGGTCGCTAAATACGACAACGGCTCTTGGTCTGCTCTTGGCAATGGGATTCCCACGACTGGCCCCCTCATTAGCGGAGCCCGCCTGGCTGCATCGGGGCCGAACCTAATAGCCTACGGAACCTTTAACGTTAACGGTGGAGCGCCGGGTAACCGGATCGCCCGATGGAACGGAACGGCGTGGTCCTCATTTGGAACCGGATTAAATTCGGATGCGAGCGCGGTTGCGTCAGCGGGCGGAGACATCTTTGTCGGCGGTAGTTTCTCTAGCGCGGGTTGCCGTCAGTCCGCATATCTCGCCCGATGGAGAGAAACAGTCTGGACTGGTTCGACAAATACGGACTGGCACACGTCGGCAAATTGGGGTGGCGGTT
>DATEOJ010000273.1:0-4724 GCA_035274235.1 Pyrinomonadaceae bacterium | reverse complement strand
TGATGCCCGGCTCAGCATACTTGTGCGCTGACGCGATAATGCGATTCCAGATGTCTGGTGCGTAAACCATGCCCGGGATCGGAGCTTCCTCGATCGTGCAGTCTGAAAGATCCGCGGTTTCGAACGCGAGCTTGTCGGCGAATGTCGCCGTAGTGCCATCGGGGCGTCGATAGACTACGTAGTCGGAACCGGTCACAGCGTCGAATACGGGCTGCGTCCATGGTTCATCGTCGAACTCGGTCTGGAACCACGTACCACTGTCGACCGCGTCCATGAAAAGATCCGTAACGGTCACCGAGATGTTGAAGTTGGTAAGGCTGGTCTGGTCGTTCTTCGCGTGGATGAAGCGGAGTATATCGGGATGCGTGATGGCGAGGATGCCCATGTTGGCACCGCGTCGCACACCGCCCTGCTTCACGACCTCGGTCGTCTGATTGACGATGTTCATGAAACTGACGGGACCGCTCGCAACGCCGCGAGTCGAGTTGACCATCGATCCCGCGGGTCGGAGAAACTCGTACGTCATTCCGGTTCCGCCGCCGGTCTGGTGAATGATGGCGACGTTCTGCGCGTGTTCCATGATCCCTTCGATCGAGTCGGGGACGTTGAGGACGAAACAAGCGGCGAGCTGTCCTTTCGGTTTACCGGCATTTACGAGACACGGCGTATTCGGGATGAATTCGCGTGCGAGCATCACCGCCGACATGCGGTTGTAGAAGTCAGCCTGCTTTTGCGGATCGGTCTCGGCTCGTGATACGTGACCAACGACGCGGCGAACGATATCGGCCCATGTCTCGAGAGCTTCGCCGTTCTCATCTTTGAGGGAATACCGTTTGGCGACCACCTTCTGTGCATTCAGACCGAGCGGTTTGATATCACGACCGATCGCGGCACCGGCCGCGTTTCCCGAATCCTTGCTGACAAATCCGCCCGTTTTTGCGGGCTCGAAAACTGTGCTCATTGAGGCTCTCCTTCTCTCGACACACGTCTAATTTGGAAACACTATTTTAACACTCCGGCAGGTGTTCCTATAGGCGGCTAAAATTCGATTTGTTTATGAGTCGGGCTTGAAGATCGTAGAGAAATTGATCTGCAAGTGCGCCAATAGTAAATCCGAGTCGGGCGACTTGTCAATAACTTTTTCCACAGGATGTTGGGGTGCGGGTGGTTCAGGCCCGCAAGATACTGATGACCCTAATTTTCGGCATTTTCAAGAGTATCCGCCGAGGGTCTCAACATCTCACAACGGATGGGTGTAGAGTATCTAGAAACGTTTGGCAGAGTTCTCCCGATACCTATGGCTTTGAGTTTAGAAATCCCAGGAGAATCAAAATGACTCTAGAGAATACCTATCGGAGGTTCGTTCTTTTCGCGCTTACTGCGCTTTTCCTTGCCGTCGGAGTTTCTGCGCAGACGGCTGAGGAAGACCCAATGAAAAAGGTCGCTGATGTCGTACGGGCGACCGGTCGGACGTATACAACTGTGACCGGCGGAGCCTTGATGGTGGATACGCCAAAGGGCAAGTTGCTAGCGGTTGCGAAGGGAAACTACGTAGTCATGACGTACGGACAGGTTCTGCCAAAAGCGTATTTGCCGCGGACCGACGCTGTACTTTTCAGCCTGATGCGATTGAACGACAGTTTGAATTTCTCAAAGGTCGGTATTGATACCGAAGGCGATCTTTTCCTACGCCTCGAAACCAGAATGGAGGTTGTCAACAAGTACGATTTAGATCGCAGCTTAAAGCAGCTAGTCGAGGATTACGATAAAGTTAAGAACGCGGTGTTTCAGCCAGCGGCTGAGAAAAAGTAGGCCGTAGTTTTCGCTTAACGATCAGATCTTGGGATGGACAAACTTATTCACGCCACTGCCGCCGACGGAACCATACGCGTTCTGTCGGCGATCACGACTGATGTCGTTGCCGAAGCGATTCGCCGCCATCAGACAACACCGACAGCCTCTGCCGCGCTCGGTCGCGTCCTGACCGGGACGCTTCTCATGGCCGCCACACTTAAAGACTTCGATCGCCTGTCGGTCAAGATCGATTGCCGCGGTCCTATCGAAGGGATCATAGCTGAAGCGACCCTCGACGGTACCGTTCGCGGCTACGTGAAGAACCCCGACGCCGATGCTCCGGCGCGTGATGACGGAAAATTTAATGTCCGTGGAATCCTCGGCGAGGGAACTTTTTACGTTATCCGGGAATCGGGTTTTGACATCGGTTTGCATCGCGATCCGTATGTCGGGTCGGTGCCGCTCGTGTCCGGTGAGATCGCGGAAGACTTCGCTTACTATCTCGCTAAGTCGGAACAACTCCCGTCAGCGGTTCTGCTCGGCGTGCTTCTTCAGAATGCCGAGCCGTATGTCCGAGCGGCCGGCGGTGTGCTCGTCCAGATGATGCCCGGTGCGAATCCGCACATCATCACGATGATCGAGGACACGATCGCTCACGCACCGCACCTAACATCGATCATCGACGACAAGGCTACGCCACGTGACCTCGCCAAACTCGCGCTCGGCGAGATCGATTTCGAAGTCCTCGACGAGAAAGATGTTGTGTTCCGATGCAACTGCTCGATCGAGCGGGCTCGGACGCTGATCGCATCGCTTGGACCGACGGAGGTCAGGTCGATGTTGGCGGAAGACAAAGGCGCTGTTATGTCATGCGGGTTCTGTAGTGAGGTTTATCAGCTTGACGAAGACGACTTGGAGAGCCTTCTGGCATCGGAAGCAACATAAGAGTCGAACTTCTTGCTTAGCAACTGGCCCCTATGAAAAATGTCTTAGTTCTCACTCTTGTTTTGCTTCTCCTTTCGGACAGGTCATTTGCGCAGGATTGGAGAGGGTTAATGAACCTCAACCCTGGCTTCTCGACGTGTGGCGATATCAAGGAGATCTTGAAAATAGACAGTTGTGAATTTCCGAGAACTCGTTACCAAACTCCGGAAGTCGCAGTTAGCATTTACTTCTCTGGCAAGTCGAATAACTCGCGAATTCGCACGGTAACAATTGCTCTGCGCAAGCTAATTACCGTTGAGGAGTTCCAGCCTGATCTCAGCGTCTTCAAAACGGTACCGATTCCCGATCTTCCAAACTCAAAGGTATACCGAAGTGATCGAAAGGGAATGTATTTTACTGCACAGGACGTAAATGATGATGGGCAGATGTGGGTTCAGGCAATAACTCTCTTCAAGAAAGCGAATCGGTAGCTACTTCTTCCTAAACACCGGCTGTGTCCAAGCCATCGCACCGTTGGATTCGAACACTTTCGCGCGGACATACTTCTCATTACCTCGGAATTTATAGACTGCCGGGTTCACAATTGACTCGCTCAACACCTTTCCGCCGGCACCGATAAATTGCGTTCGATACTTAACGTCCCTCACCGGCTTGATCGCGATCGTGATCGACTTGCCGTCGACCGTGTAGTCCGAAAACTCGACACCGCTGGATGCGTAGAAATCTCCGCGATCGATCGCCGCGAGGATCGCGGCCGGTGATAGCTCCGATGTGCGGACGTAGATCCAACCTTGGCCCGGAGCGGCCGTGAGCGGCTCGCCGGCCGTGCGTTTGAAGTGATGCACGTCGTCAACCGCTACACCGTAATAGACGCGCCCCGCGGTAAGGACCGTATCCCAGATCTCTTCGACACTCTGCGAATCTCCGCCGCCAAGCAGATTGACGCGAGGATGACCGCTGTAGATCTCGAAGATGGTCGCGTTCTTTATCTGGAAAAGATCGTTCGACGTCAACGCCCACCCGAAATTCGGATGATTGATCTGCGGAATCGCGCCAGCGGCACGGACGGCGTCGATGTTCGCCTGCATGTTCGCAACCGCGCCGGTCGCTTTCTTGGGAAGAACGACCTGAGTAAGTCCGAGCGCGTTCACGTGGTAAGGTTTTGTGTCGTAGCGGTCGGTGATCTCCTGACCTGGGATAACGAGGAACTTGCCGCCGTTTCCAAATTCGGCGTTCAGCGGTGCGACATCGGTGACGTGTTCGTGATCGGTGATGACGACGAAGTCGTATCCGTGCGTCGCGTACCATCGAGCGACATCGACCGGTAGCGAATCGCCGTCGCTATTCTTGGTATGTGTGTGGGTGTTTCCTCGATACCAGCGCGTTTGCGCGCCTATCTGCAAGGCGAGAAAGAGGAGAAGGAAAAGTGAAGTCGTTCGCTTCATCAGGTGTCGAGTAGGTCACGGTAGTTGCCGTGGAAGTAGACGAGCGGTGAGCCGTCGCGGATCGTTACAGATTCGACCTCTCCGACGAAGATCGTGTGATCGCCACCTTCGTACGCGTGTCGCAGCCGGCACTCCAATGAGGCGAGCGCGTCCTCGAGTACCGGGATACCGTCGATACCGGGTCTCGTCCGCATGTTTTCAAATTCAACCGGCGATGGAAGAGCGAAGTGTTGAGAGATGTCGTCCTGTCCTTGTCCGAGAATGTTTACGACAAACGCGTCCGACTCGTGAAGTGCCTGATGGCTAGCAACGCCCTTCTCGATGCTCACTAGGATGAGCGGTGGTCGGAGCGAAACCGAACAAAATGCCGATACTGTAATGCCGTACTGCTCACCCGATTCGGCACGCGAGGTGACGACGGTGACACCGCTTGGAAACCGCGACATCGCGGAGCGAAACTCATCGGGGGTGACGGGCATACGTCTACGAATCTAGCGGTTAGCCGGTGATTGCGCAAATGGTGATTCGCTTCCCGGGGCG
>DATEOJ010000272.1:0-3875 GCA_035274235.1 Pyrinomonadaceae bacterium | reverse complement strand
GGAGCCTGAGTAGCGACGACAGGCGCTGCGGTCACTTCGGGAAGATCAGCGTCAAGGGTATCGACCCCGAGGTCCCGAAGGAACGCAACCTGTTCTCTCGCATCGGCTACAAGCTCTCTTAATTCTTCGACCATAAAATTCGCGTGTTGGCCCCGGAAATAAAGCCTCAAATTTAGCCGCAAACTTTGATAAGTAATCGAGTCTAAATTTCAAAGCACTGTCTAGATCCGGAAGTTCCCAAGTCTCTATTCTGTCGCGCCCAAAAAAGGAGGTAAAAGTTTGATGATTTCTAAAATAAAGTCGAGAACAATAATAGTTCTATTTACTCTTGCCGCCACGTGCGCTGCAAGTTTCTATGTCTTTCAAGGAAAATCTTCGGCAGCCGGTTTTAACGGGTCGATCTTTACGACAACCTTTGACGGACAGACAGTAAACGGAAACGACTATTCAAGCAAAGACGCCGTCTATATTAGTGGCGGACCGCAGAACGCAACCGCCAATGGCCTTCCCGACGGCATATATTACTTCCAGGTGACCGACCCCAGCGGAGCGAACTTACTTTCTACGGACGCTGCGGAGTGTCGACAGGTGGTCGTATTTTCCGGGAGAGTCACCGCCGCGGAAGGACCGTCTTGCCAGCATTCGACCGGCATCCCAAATTCCGCAAACGGTTCGACACCCGTAAAGCTCTCACCCTTTGACGACACGCCGAACAGCGGGAGCGAATACAAAGTTTGGTTGATTCGTCAGGTGTCGAGTACGACGGTCGCGTCTGACGGAATGCATCTGAATTTTAACCCGAGCAATGCGAAGACCGATAACTTCAAGGTCGTTTTCGTTCCTTGCGGCGATTGCACTCCGACTTCATTGCTGGGCGGACGGAAATTCTACGACGCAAATGGGAATGCGCTTTTCGATGACGGTGAACCCCTTCTCGGTGGCGTGCAGATCCTTGTCCTGGCAGGTGGCAACACCGATGTTGTTACGACGGATGAGTCAGGTAACTGGAGTCACACAGTTCCGACAGGTTCGGAATACTTCATCATTGAATTCCTTCCCTTCACCGGTCCCGACGGCGACCCCGGCTCCTTCTGGAACCAAACGGCGCCGGTGCCCGACGCTGAAGGAATTCAGAGTTACCAGGGCACCGCGAACGGAGATCAAACCGGTCTCGACTTCGGGAACGTTTGCTATAACCCCGACGTCCTGGGTAATCCCGTCGTGGCTCAGTCACCATGCGACGTTAGCTACTTACCACCGCCGAACCCAACCCCGACACCGAGCCCAAGTCCCTGCCCCGACTGCAATACGACTTCCGTGATAAGTGGAATGAAGTTCTACGATGCAAACGGAAATGGAGCATTCGATCCGGGCGAGGTCCCGATCGCGGGTGTGCAGATCGTCGTTGTCGTAACGACTGGTGAAGGAGTCACGGTAACCTTCACTTTGACGAACGAAGCCGGCAACTGGAGCTCGGCCATACCGGTCGGAGCGGACTACCTGATCAGCGAGTTTGTGCCGGATACGGATCCCGCGTTGGAGCCGGGCGGATTCTGGGCCCAGACGGCGCCCGCGGCAGACGATGAAGGATTTCGTGGTTACCGTGGAACGGCGAACGG
The DNA here is from genome assembly GCA_035274235.1 of Pyrinomonadaceae bacterium. Taxonomy (GTDB): domain Bacteria; phylum Acidobacteriota; class Blastocatellia; order Pyrinomonadales; family Pyrinomonadaceae; genus OLB17. The sequence goes on along the minus strand of DATEOJ010000272.1, from coordinate 2,256 downwards.
AGATCTGGGCGGTCTCAATTTCGGTGACATTTGTTTCGGTGTCGATACGAACGGAAATCCAGTTGTGTCGTCGACGCCATGCACCGTGCACTATCCACCGTCGCTACCGACACCGACGCCTGAACCGACAGCGACTCCCGATGATCAATGACACGAACGACAGCCGTTCAACCTGTCGTTCTCAACCATCGGGATTCGGTTGTATATCGAGAAAAAAAAGGACAGCCCGAAAAGGCTGTCCTACGCTTGCGACCTAACCGCCTACTCTTTTCCTAACGACCTCATCCAGGATGATGTCCGCCAACTCTCGTTTTGACATCAACGGTACGTCGATCTCCTCGGAGTCAGTGATGATCGTCGCGATGTTTGTATCGGTGTTGAATCCGGCTCCGTCCTGCGTAATATCGTTGGCAACGACCATGTCGAGATTTTTCTTTTTCATCTTCGACCGTGCGTATTCGAGGACGTCGGTGGTCTCGGCGGCAAACCCGACAACAAGCAGACCGTTGGTGCGGTTCTTAGAAACGTCAGCGAGTATGTCGGGAGTCTTCCGGAGGAGAAGCAACATCTCGTCCTTCTCATCTTTCTTTATCTTCCCCGCCGCGGCGTGAGTCGGTGTGTAATCGGCGACCGCTGCCGCGCCGATGAAGATCGTCGCGTTCTTCAACTCCTTCATCACCGCGTCGTGCATCTCCTGCGCGGAAATCGCGCGAACGACGAATACATCTTCGGGCGGCTCGGCCGTTGTCACACCGGCAACGATCGTTACCTCCGCACCACGATCTCGTGCGGCTTCCGCGACTGCGAATCCCATTTTGCCCGATGAATGATTTGAGATGAACCGAACCGGATCGATCGGCTCGCGGGTCCCGCCGACGGTGATGAGAAGTCGCTCGCCGGCTAGATCTTCCGAATGCGGAACGCGGAACGCGGAATGCGGAATTCCATCGTCATCCTCTGAGACTGCCAGCGGAGCGTCGTCGATACTGGCTTGCAGAGCGAGGTCGATACTGGCCGGCGGAGTGTCGTCGAGACTCGAAATCGGATTCCGCATTCCGCGTTCCGCATTCCGCATTTCTCCGCCCGCGTCCAGCAATACTCGCGCTTGGGCGACAATATTCTCAACATCCTCAAGCTTCCCCGTGCCGACCGTCTTACATGCAAGCTCGCCGGCAATTGGTTCGACAAAGTGAACACCGTCCTCTTTCAAACGCGTGATGTTTCGTTGCGTCGCGGGCTGTTCCCACATCGTCGTGTTCATCGCAGGCGCGATCAACACTTGAGCGGTGCATGCGAGATACGTCGAAGATAGAAAGTCGTCAGCGACGCCGTTCGCAAACTTCGCGATGGTGTTCGCCGTCGCAGGAACAATTAGAAGCAGATCAATCGATTGTGAAAAATTAATGTGCGCGATCGGGTCGGGATTCCCCGGATCGTAATCGTCCACGATGACATGGCTGTCTGTTAGCGCACGAAACGTTAGCGGCCGGATGAACTCCGTCGCATGCCTGGTCATCGCGACCGACACTTCGCAACCGTCCTTCTGCAGCAGGCGCATCACCTCGATGGCCTTGTACGCCGCGATGCCGCCGCTAACCCCCAAACCTACGCGATATTTCGCCATGACATTCTTAAACTCCGAACTGCCGGAGATGATGGTCTAAATGTTTATACTGCGTTTCGCCCCATTGCTTGCCGGTCAGCGGGCCGAAGAAGTCGTGAACGTTCCCGTCAGTTCCGCTTTCACCCAATGCATGAAAATCATTTGCCAGGTCTTTCAACCTGGCCTTGGCAACCTCGAAATCAGGATCGTCCGTAACAGTATGCCTCGTACCCGCCGGCGCATTTTGCGGAAAAGGCTTTTCGCCCAGGAAGTTACTTTTAAATATCCAACCGATCGCCTTTCCCAGAAACTCCTGCTTCCCCGGCGTTTTACCCGACGCCATTTCCATGACCAGGGCGACGTGTTCGATCATCTGCGCAGGAGACATCTTGCCCCATTGTCGTTCGCTCTGTGGAGTAAGGCGATCGAGCCGCTCGAGAAACTCGTCAAATGTACTCCGATCAAAAATCGTTTTCATATCTTCCGGTCGAAAACTCCCAATAACCCACTTATTTCTCCCGACGATACTCAAAGCGACCTTGAGTGACAATGGCCGAGACGATTCTACACCAGCGCCACCGTTGCCTATGCTAGAATCGCGGGCAAACTCCTCGGAGGAACGATTCGTGAGAGCTTGTATCCTGCCGCTATGT
>DATEOJ010000271.1:0-4964 GCA_035274235.1 Pyrinomonadaceae bacterium | reverse complement strand
TTTTCAATCAAACAGAAACGCTTCGAAATGATATGGAAATTCACAATATATTGAGTCAAAACTGAGTGTTTAACAGGTTCGTAAGTGGGGCGGCTAGTGGGAATCGAACCCACGACATCCAGAACCACAATCTGGCGTTCTAACCCCTGAACTATAGCCGCCACAAGACAATTTGGGATTTGGGATTTCGGATTTGGGATGTAAATGAGACAAAGCCGAAATCCCAAATCCCACATCCCAAATCGAACTCGCCCCCGGCACGACTCGAACGTGCGACCCACAGCTTAGAAGGCTGTTGCTCTATCCACTGAGCTACGGGAGCACAAAGCGAACGTAAATCTTAGCCACTGGGTCCTGCCAAGTCAAACACTAGGCCGATTCGGCTCGGTGTTCATTGATCTTCGTGAGCATCTGCTCAAAAACCTCGGTAAGGTCGAGGTCGCTCGAATCGATGACGATGGCGTCGGAAGCGATGGTCAGCGGGGAATCCTCGCGTGAGACATCGCGTGCATCGCGTTCGTTGATCTCGGCGAGGGTGTGTTCGAAGGTTGTGACCCGGCCCTTGGCGGCGTCTTCGGCGAACCGGCGCTGGGCACGGGCTTCGGGTTTGGCGGTAAGGAAGAACTTGTAATCGGCGTTAGGGAAGACCACGCTTCCGATGTCGCGGCCCTCGAGAACACAGCCACGCGGATCGCGGTTACCGCAGTCACGCTGGTGCCGGACCATGATCCGTCGTACATCCGATATCGTTGACACGACTGACGCCGCTTGAGCAACTTCGAGTGTGCGGATCTCGGTCGAGACATCCTCCCCGTCGAGCATGACGGTCAGATTGTCGGGTTCACCGATTAGGTCAATCTTTGCCGCTTCGGCGATCTCGGCAACCTTTGTTTTGTCCTCGAGACTGACGCCGCTCCGCAAAGCCGACAGCGCCGCCGCTCGGTACATCGCACCGGTGTCGAGATAGAGCAGTCCGAGTTTTTTCGCGAGCATCTTGCCGAGCGTGGACTTACCCGCTCCGCTTGGCCCGTCTATGGCGATGATCATTTTGTCCTAGTCTTAACGCGGAGATCGCGGAGATCGCGGAGTTTTAATATACCTCAGAATTCTGATTAGCCTTCCTCCGCGTACTCCGCGGTCTCTGCGTTAAAATTCACCCAGCGATCCCTTTCTTTGCCTTGGCCGGTAGTTTATCAAAAACCATCTGGTATGACTCGCGGATCAGCTCCTTGAGCTCGGTCTTCGAGACGGCTTTTAGGTCTTCGATCGTTATCCAATGATATCGAGCAACGTAGTGCGCCGGCCGTATACCGGGCCGTTCCGTCAGCTCGGCAAACTGTTCGGGCGTTGTCTTCATTGAAATGCCGCTGTCGGGCGAGTCGGCTGAGGTGACCGTAAACATTTTCCCGCCGACTGAGAAGCAAAGATCGGCACCCCATTTAATGTCCTCGGTCGCTCCGGGGAAGGCGAGACAGAATTTACGTAGTTGTTCGATATTCATTTTTGTTCTTCTCCGTGGCCTCCGCGAGCTCTGCGGAAAATATTTAACGCAGAGATCGCGGAGATCGCAGAGTTAATTCACTGCTTTCGATAAGGCCTTGATTGCCGAAGACACTTGGGACCGCGATAAATCCAAATGCGTCACCATCCTTATCTGCGTTTCTGAGATCCCGATCGCGAGCACACCATCCTCTTTCAAACGAGCGGTGATTTCGCTCGACTTCTTGCCTGTCCGGGAAACGTCAAAGATAACGATGTTCGTCTGAACTGAAGTCGGATCGATCGTGACACCGGAAATCTGAGCGACTCCTTCGGCGAGTGCACGTGCATTCTCATGATCTTCGTGCAGACGCCTTGGTCCTTCTTCAAGAGCGAGCAGACCCGCCGCGGCAAGGATACCGATCTGCCGCATGCCGCCACCAAGACGTTTCCGCCACGTGCGAGCTTCAGTTATAAAATCACGCGACCCGAGCACCATCGATCCGACGGGTGCACCGAGACCCTTCGACAAGGTGAACATCACCGAATCGCAGTCGCGCGTCAGATCCGCGACCGACGAGCCCGACGCAACCGATGCGTTAAAGATCCGCGCACCGTCCATGTGAACCGGTAAACCCACTTCGTGTGACCGCGCGCAAACTTCGGCGCAATCCGCCGCGGTCATCACGCTGCCACCAGCGAAGTTATGCGTGTTCTCGAGGCAGATGAGGGCGGTTGGCGATATCCAGTAAGGCGAATTGATGTGCAACGCGGGTTCGATCTCTGACCAGGTCAGATGTCCCGAGCCATCGACACTCTTTACCGGACGGATCGTCACTCCCGAAATCACCGCGGCGGCGCCAAGCTCGTAATTCAAAACATGACCGCGATCCTCGATGATGATCTCCTGCCCCGGTTTTGTGTGGAGTTTGACCGCGATCTCGTTTCCCATCGAACCGGTCGGGACGAACAAGGCCGCCTCTTTCTCGAAGATCTCGGCCGCGCGTTCCTGCAGTTTGATGACGGTGGGGTCTTCACCAAATACATCGTCGCCCACTTCGGCCGCGGCCATGGCGGCGCGCATTTTCTCCGATGGTTTCGTAACCGTGTCGCTTCTGAGATCGATCATGCGAACAACGATTTTGCCACGACATCAAGAATTACGGAATTACAAAAGCTATTAAAGTCAGCCCAGGCGCCATTACGGAATTAGTAATTACATCATTAGTAATTACACGGAGGAGAGTGGTGGTGGAAACATTCTCCGCGTAATTCCTAATGATGTAATTACTAATTTTGTAATGCTTCTTTGTGGCGCATATAATCGCCCGAATCTCAGACCTGTTCATCAAGGAGAAAAATGTCACTCAGTATCTCAACACTTATCTTGTGTTTGCTTTTGCTCGTCCCCCAGATATCGGCCCAGCTGGGTGCTCCCGGTGAGAAGAAAGGAACCGGCACCGTCGTTCTAAAAGCCGATCAGATCGTCGACGGTACCGGTGCCGCTCCGATCAAAAACGGCGCGATCATGATCGTCGACGACAAGATCTCCGCAGTCGGTCCGTTTGCCGCGATGTCATTTCCGGCCGGGACGAAAGTCATCGATCTCGGTGACGCGACGTTGATGCCCGGTTTTATCGATGCACATACTCACATCATCGGTCGCACTCTCGGTGATCCGGACGGTAACTACGCCGATGTGCGGGACTATCAATCGTTCGGTGCGATGCTCGGTGTGCGGAACGCTGAGCGAACGCTGCTCGGCGGATTCACGACGATTCGGAATGTCGGTGCTGGGAAGTTCGACGACATGGCGCTTCGGAAGGCGATCAATGAAGGATGGGTGCCGGGTCCGAGGATGATGACGGCCGGACACTCGATTGGTATCACCGGCGGACATTGCGACGAGAACGGGTACAAGCCCGGACTCGCGGACGGCGATATCAAGACGGGCATCGCCGATGGTCCGGAACAAGTGCGTGCAGCGGTCCGCTATCAGGTTAAGTATGGAGCCGATGTCATCAAGACCTGCGCGACCGGTGGTGTGTTGTCGGAAGGCGATGCGGTTGGAGCGACGCAGTACACGTATGAAGAGTTGAAGGCGATGGTCGACGAAGCACACAAGCTCGAACGAAAAGTCGCGGCTCACGCTCACGGCACCGAAGGGATAAAGATCGCCGTGCGTGCCGGAGTTGCGTCGATCGAGCACGGATCGTTTCTCGATGAAGAAGGCGCAAGGATGATGGCCGAGCGCGGGACGTTCATGGTCCCGACGATGATGGCCGGTGAACAGGTTGAGAAACTTGCGAAGACCGGTGTGTTGAAAGGTTTTCGCGCCGAGAAGGCATTGGCCGCGGCTGCCGCGATGCGGAATGCGCTCAAACTCGCGGTTGCGCACAAAGTGAAGGTCGCGCTCGGTACCGACGCCGGCGTCATCCCGCACGGGACGAACGTACGCGAGTTTATCTTGATGGTCGAGTGGGGCGGAATGAGTCCGATGGATTCGATCGTCGCCGGAACGCTGAACGGCGCGAAGCTTCTCGGTTGGGAGAAGACGATCGGTTCACTGTCGCCGGGTAAATTCGCCGATATCGTAGCCGTGTCGGGCGATCCTTTGAAGGACATCCACAAGATGGAGAGCGTGACGTTCGTGATGAAGAGCGGGGCCATCTACAAACAAGGGAAATAGATCGTAAGAGTTTTGCCAGCTAATAACGCGAATGACGCTGATAAGAAGATTCCTATTAGCGTCATTCGCGTTATTAGCGGGCAAAAAAATCTTTACTTCCAGACCATAGCCGCGATGAAACTCGCCGACGCAGCCAACGACGCGACGGTCCGCACGTGATTCCAGAACGTCCAGTTCGTCAGATAGTCCGCCCAGACCTTTTGTCCTTCAGTGCTCGCCGGATCGGTAGCGACCAGTGCGTCGTTCATCGGGACATTAAATATCATCGTTACGCCAATGCTGCCGATCAGATAAAGAAGGCAGCCAGCGAGTAGCCACACCGATCCGGGCGACTGCCATCGGATAACGGACATGACCGCAAGTCCGATGCACAAGACCGCAGTCCCCATAAACACACCGAGGAACATCGGATTGATAATGACGATGTTGATCGACTGCATCGCCGCCATTCCACCCGGAACCCGTTCGAGAGCTCGCATGACCGCGACGGAAAAGATAAAGAAGGCTCCAGCGATGAGGCCGGTCCCGAGGGCAGATAAGAAGGTGAGAATGAAGCCGATCTTGTCCATAACGATTCGTCGCCGAAAGCGACAGACAATAAAGCCCAGGGTGGAGGAGCAAACGCGAACGGAACCCAAGGTTGAGTTCGGCGCAAGCGGTCGCTGAAAGCGACAAACAACAAAACCAAGCGCTGTGCGTCGCCTTCAGCGACGGATTCCTTACTGGTTAAGTACCTAGGGTTTCGTTCGCACTGCTCACTCCACCCTAGGCTTTAATGTTAGTCGCCTTCGGCGAC
>DATEOJ010000270.1:0-2640 GCA_035274235.1 Pyrinomonadaceae bacterium | reverse complement strand
GGAAGTCTGAGGATCGGTATCGTGGTCGTGCTTGTCGCCGCGATTTTCGTGCTCGCATTGCAGGCGGCGATCGTGATGAGGTTTCGGAAGGGTGTTGACGACGAAGCTTCGTCATAGCCAACCTCGGCTGATAGCTGTTTTAATTGCCTCCACCTTTAAGGTGGAGGTCCAGATTGTCCCGAGCGCGGCTTTATCCAATAAAAGAAAAAGCATTTCCTCTTGGCTTCAGCCGAATTGGGCTAAAGCCGAAAGGAATTCATTTTTTCTAAGTTTGGCTAAAGCCTGCGCCCTGGAGACGTGACCTCCACCTAAAGGTGGAGGCAATTTAAACAGCTAACGTAACGGGTTGCTCAATGTTGACCTCGGGGTCACTACCGTAGATCCGGGGTCCGGCAATTTAGATTCCCTCGCCTCACGCCTTATACTTTCACCATATGTCAGATTCGACCGCGATCGAATCGGTTCTTCATGAATCGAGAGTTTTCCAACCACCAACTGAGTTTGCGCAGCAGGCGCATGTAAAGAGTTTCGAGGAGTACGAACGTTTGTACGCCGAGGCTGCGGCCGATCCCCAGGCCTTCTGGGCGAAACAGGCAGAAGACCTTCACTGGTTTAAGAAGTGGGACACGGTCCTCGAATGGAACGAACCGTTTGCAAAATGGTTTGTCGGTGGAAAGCTGAACATCTCCTACAACTGTCTCGACCGCCACCTCGACACCTGGCGAAAGAACAAAGCGGCGATCATCTGGGAAGGCGAGCCCGGCGAGATCAAGACGATCACATATCTCCAGCTTCATCAGGAGGTCTGCCGGTTCGCGAATGTTCTCAAGAAGCTCGGTGTTAAGACCGGCGACCGCGTCGCTCTCTACATGCCGCTCGTGCCTGCACTCTCGATCGCGATGCTCGCATGCGCACGGATCGGTGCGACGCACACCGTCATCTTTGGTGGATTCTCCGCTGACGCCATCCGCGATCGCGTGAACGACGGACAGTGCAAACTGATCGTCACCGCCGATGGCGGTTATCGTCGCGGTTCGGAGATAAAGCTCAAAGACCTCGTCGATCAGGCGGCGGATCAATGCCCGAGCGTCGAACACGTCGTCGTGTATCAACGGACCGGCTCACGCGTCGCGATGCGTCCGGGTCGCGATCACTGGTGGCATGAACTTACGAAGACCGTCGACGCGAATTGCGAAGCGGAGCAACTCGATTCGGAACATCCGCTCTATATTCTTTACACATCAGGCACGACGGGAAAACCGAAGGGCATTCTTCACACGACCGGCGGATACATCACGCAGATCGCTTACACGACGAAGCTCGTATTCGATCTGAAAGACAATGACGTCTATTGGTGCACTGCCGATATCGGTTGGGTGACCGGTCACAGCTACGTCGTGTACGGACCGTTGGCATGCGGCGCGACGGTTTTCATGTACGAAGGTGCGCCAAACTATCCTGACTTCGATCGCTTCTGGGACATCATCGAGCGTCACAAGATCAACATCCTTTACACCGCTCCGACCGCGATTCGCGCATTCATCAAATGGGGTGAGCAATATCCGCTGAAGCACGATCTCTCTTCGCTTCGTTTGCTGGGAACCGTCGGCGAACCAATAAATCCCGAAGCATGGATGTGGTATCACCAGATCATCGGTAAGGGAAAATGTCCGATCATCGATACATGGTGGCAGACCGAAACCGGCGGCATGATGATCACGCCTCTACCCGGTGCCACGCCGACAGTTCCCGGAACCGCGACGCGTCCGCTGCCCGGGATCATCGTCGACATCGTCACAAAAAAGGGCGTGCCGGTCGGGGAGAACGAGGGCGGTTATCTTGTGATAAAACATCCGTGGCCGTCGATGCTGCGTACGGTCTGGGGTGACGACGAGCGTTACAAGCAGACCTACTGGTCCGAGATCCCCGGCGTTTATTTTGCGGGTGACGGTGCGCGTCGGGATGAGCATGGTTATTACTGGATCATGGGTCGCGTCGATGATGTTATCAACGTCAGCGGTCATCGTCTTGGGACGGCTGAGGTCGAGTCGGCGCTCGTTTCGCACGAGACGGTTGCCGAGGCGGCAGTTGTCGGACGTCCTGACGATCTTAAAGGTCAGGCGATCTCTGCGTTCGTTACGCTGGAAGGCGGTCGCAAGGGAAGCGACGAGTTGAAAGACGCGCTGCGTGCCCACGTCGCGAAAGAGATCGGAGCGTTGGCGAAACCGGACGACATTCGTTTTACAGATGCTCTGCCGAAGACGCGTTCGGGAAAGATCATGCGACGCTTGCTGCGCGAGCTTGCATCGAGCGGTCAGGTCGCGGGCGATGTGACGACGCTGGAAGATTTTTCAGTGTTGGAGAAGTTAAGAGAGGATGAGGAGTAGTTGCGACGCGGTGAACGGGAGAAGGGGAGAACGGGAGAGAGGGAGAACGGGAGAAGGGGACTGGAGGAGTAGGGAGTAGTAGCTGCCGCGCCAGATTTGGCGGCGAGCAAACTGACTGGAGCGCAGGCATCCCTGCCTGCATGAGCGTCGCTTCGACGCGAAAAAGCTCCGGCATACTGTATTGTTGATTCGCCGACACGCTGAACTACGCGGCGTTGCAGGCGGGACGCCGGCGTTCCAGTCCGTTGACGAC
>DATEOJ010000269.1:0-15482 GCA_035274235.1 Pyrinomonadaceae bacterium | reverse complement strand
CACGATGTATGACGAACGGACCAACTTGTCGGCGGCTGTCGCAAAGGACCTGCGCGATTTTTACGGTCCGCAGGTATTTCAGACCGTGATCCCGCGGAACGTCCGACTTGCCGAGGCACCCAGCTTCGGTAAGCCGATAGCTCTGTACGATCCGCGTTCGAAAGGGGCCGAGAGTTACATTGCCCTCGCAAAGGAGATTCTAAATCATGGCTAGACAACCCCTCGGACGAGGGCTAAGTGCTTTATTGGGAGACACTAAGCCTACCGACGAACCATTAAATGAGTTAGATATCGACCTCATAAAGCCAAACCCGGAACAGCCGCGAATGCGGTTCACTGAGTCCGCTTTGGAAGAACTGACTCAGTCAATCGCCGCTAACGGCGTCGTTCAGCCCATAGTGGTCCGTAGGAAGGGTGAGGGCTTCGAGATCGTCGCCGGTGAACGTCGGTGGCGAGCGGCCCAAAAGGCGGGCCTCAGAAGGATTCCGGCGGCAATAAAGGAAGTCTCTGACGATAAACTGCTTGAGTTGGCGCTGATCGAAAACATCCAGCGTCAGGAGCTGAACCCGATCGAAGAAGCGAACGCCTACCGCAAACTTATTGATACACTTGGACTTACGCAGGAAGATGTGGCGTCGAGGGTCGGCAAGGACCGGACCTTGATCGCCACGGCGATTCGGCTTCTCAAGCTTCCGGCCGACATTCAGAAGCTTGTGGAAGAAGGAAAACTGTCGGCAGGCCACGGTCGAGCTCTTCTCCTCACCGACGACGTCGCGCTCCAACGTCGGGTCGCACGAACGGTCATCGAGAAAGCAATGTCAGTTCGGGAGACCGAACGAGCCGTAAAGCGATCCGACCAACCCCGTCGCCGCTCGATCATCAACATGCCTACGAAAAAGGATCCGAACTTTGAAGCCGCCGAAACAAAGCTTCGACGTCGGCTCGGAACTGCCGTCAGCATAATTCCCAACGCGACGGGTACGGGCGGCAAACTCGAGATCGAGTACTACAACCAGCAAGATCTGGATCGGATTTACCAGACGATCATTGAATAAGGAGGACAAAGTGCCAAGGCTTACAGAAATGGTATCGTGCGCCGGTTGAGTGGCTAAACTCGCACCGGGCGACCTTGCTCAAGTTTTGAGCAAGCTACCAAAACAGTCGAACGAAAATGTGATTGTCGGTTACGACACCGCCGACGACGCGGGTGTATTTCGCCTTTCGGACGACACTGCCCTGGTACAGACTCTAGATTTTTTCACACCCGTTGCCGACGATCCGTTCGTCTACGGTCAGGTCGCCGCGGTGAACTCATTAAATGATGTTTACGCGATGGGTGGTCAACCACTAAGCGCGCTGTCGATAGTTTGCTACCCTCAGAAAGGAGACTTTGATGTGCTCGGCGAAATTCTCGCGGGCGGTCAGAGCGTGATGAACGCAGAGGGTGTCGTCGTACTAGGTGGGCATTCGGTTGACGATCAGGAGATGAAGTTTGGTTATGCCGTGACCGGGATCGTTCATCCGGACAAAGTTGTGACGAACGCCGGTTCGAAACCGGGTGACGTTTTGATACTCACAAAACCGATCGGCACCGGTGCGATCAACACTGCGGTGAAGAAAGGAGTCGCGAGCGAAGCGACGATTACCGCTGTTGTGAACACGATGACAACTACTGCCGCGGCCGCGTCTAAGATAATGCGCGAACTGGGTGCGAATGCTTGTACCGATATCACCGGTTTCGGACTGCTCGGTCACGCATTTGAAATGGCGAAGGCGAGCGACGTCACACTTGTATTCAATTCAGCGGACGTACCGTTACTCCCGGACGTAATCGAGTTGATCGAAGCGGGCATGCTTACGCGAGGTGATAAGAACAACCGCGTCTATGTCGGCGAAACAGTTTCCATATCAGACGACGTATCTAAAGCTATGCAGAGCGCGTTGTTTGATCCGCAGACGGCGGGCGGTCTGTTGATAAGCATCGAACCGAATAGGGCGAATGAGTTTGTCAGCCGATTACCGGGATGCGCAATTATCGGAACGGTCGGACCTAAAGGCAAACATTTAATAGTCGTTAAGTAATATCGTGTTCTTATTTATCTTCGAATCGATTGGAACCTCTGAGCTGATACTGATCGGCATAATCGCGCTGATCTTTCTCGGTCCGCGAAAGCTGCCGCAGATCGCAAAGACGATCGGAAAAACGATGGCGGATTTTCGAAATACGACGAACGAGTTTAAGGCCACGTGGCAACGCGAAGTCGACTTCGAAGAAGAGGCTCGTGCTCTCCGTACCTTCGATTCCGACGAGCCTGAACCGACACCAATTCCTCGTAGCGTGACGGACTCCCCAAACAACAACACGATCGCACCGCCTGAAATAAAACAGGTCGACGCAGACGCATTCAAGTCCGCTACCGTTGAGAAAAAAACCGAAGTGGTAGAGACGTCTCAAGAAGACGCGCTTTCCGACAAACGAAGCTGGCTCTAAACAATGGACGAGTTGGAAAACAACGAGCTGGATTCGCGCGGCGGACAGATGTCGTTTCTCGAGCATCTCGACGAGCTGCGCAAGCGGCTAGTCAACTCGATCATCATTGTCGTCCTCGCGTTCGTCGTCTGCTTTTACTTCTCGGACAAGATCTTTGATTTTCTCTCCGTACCTATCCGGCGCGCTCTGTCGGAAGCGTCCCGACGCGAGCTTCCGGTCAAGGGAATGACCGGAAACGAAAAAATACTTCCGCTGACGAATCTTCAGGAAGGCGAAACCGGTCTATACGTTTTTGATCGGTCGACAAAAGTTGGACCGAGCGTTATCTCGCCCGGTACATCGGTCGAGGCTACCGTCGGCCGTGACAACGAAGGTACTCCGGGCGTCTTTACGACGAAACAAATAATCACCAATAACGGAGTGATTCCTGCCGGGATCCGATTGCCCGTTAGCATCGCTCCAGGTGCTCAAAACGAACCGACGGCCGACGAGCAACTGATCGTAACAACGGCTCAGGAGTCGTTCACGCTCTATGTATCGGTGTCGCTCTACGCTGCGATAGCGTTGTCGATACCTTTACTTCTTCTTCAGGTCTGGGGTTTTATCTCGCCGGCGTTGTACAAGCACGAACGCGCTTACGTCACGCCGTTTATCCTTCTTTCGTCGGTTGCGTTCGTCATGGGTGCGGCGTTCGCTTACTACGTTCTCTTTCCGCCCGCAGTCCGATATCTTTTGTGGCTCGGTGAAGACTTTCGACTTTTACTTCGGGCGACCGACTATTTCGACCTCATCACGCTCATCATGTTGGCGATGGGCATCATTTTCCAGATGCCCGCCGTTACTTACGTGCTGTCCCGCATCGGATTGATCACGGCAGGGTTTCTACTTAAGAGCTGGAAGTTCGCGATCGTTATTATTCTTATAGTTGCCGCAGTTGTGTCCCCGACGGGCGACATCCCCAACATGATGCTCTTCGCTGCCCCGATGATCGTGCTGTACGTCGTTTCGATCTTCATAGCGTGGTTTTTTGGGAAGAAACGCCAACCTGACGCCCCCGCCTAGCTCAGTGGATGCAACTGGCGGAAGTCGCGCCGCATCTTGAAGAATTGAGGATATCTGTCTAAAATCTTAAAGTTTAGTCTTTGGCCAGTTTTCTGCCAGACAATCCCTGCGGCCTTGTAAGTTAAGGAGTATTAGAGTTATGTCAAAAGTAAAGTCATTCCGGAATTTTGCGTTGACCCTCGGTGTCATCGGCATCGGAACGATCGTTACTTCGGCTCAACCCGGGAAGGAGAAGCCGAGCGTTGACCCATCAGGTAATGCACGTACCGTGAAGGTAGAGCTGAAAGAGGCCTACAAGAAGTGGATGAACACGGACGTCGCGTACATTATCACCAAAGACGAGAAACGCGCGTTCATGGCTCTGACCACTGACGAGGAGCGCGAGAATTTCATCGAGAATTTCTGGCGCCGTCGCGATCCCAATCCCGATACCGAGGAGAACGAATATCGCGAAGAGTATTACGAGCGTATCGCATACGCGAATGAACACTTTTCGTCTGGTATCCCTGGATGGCGGACGGATCGCGGTCGTATCTACATCGCGTGGGGTAAGCCGGATTCGATCGAGACGCATCCGACCGGTGGTGCTTATGACCGTCCGAGTTGGGAAGGCGGCGGCTCGACTACGACATATCCTTTCGAAGTTTGGTGGTATAGGCATCTCGATAACGTCGGTGACGGCCTCGAGATCGAATTCGTCGACCCAACCGGTACCGGCGAATATCGCATTGCTCGAAACGCAAACGAGAAAGACGCGCTGCTTATGGTTCCGGGTGCAGGACTCACGACCGCCGAGCAGCTTGGCCTGTCTGACAAAGGCGACCGCATCTCAGGGTTAAATCAGGGCGGATTTCAACGCGAGCAGGATACACCGTTCCGACGCATGGAGATCCTGGCTAACCTGGATCGTCCGCCGGCAGTGAAATTTGGCGACCTTGCCGGAATCGCGTCGGGCGATTCTGTCATCGACAATAACCCGCTCGACTTCGATCTACGAATCGACTTCTTCCGTCAATCGGACGACCGTGTTATCGCAACGTTCACAGTGCAGACCGATAACAAACATCTTCAGTTCAAGGATGTCGGGGGAATTGAGCAGGCGAAGTTGAACGTCTACGGAAAGATCACCGCCGTATCGGGCAAGCGCTCGGGCGTGTTCGAAGATTCGGTGACGGCGAGCGCTACATCGGTTGAGCTTTCAGATCTCCGCGAGAAAAAGTCGGTCTACCAGAAAGCGATCGCACTCACTCCCGGAACGTACAAGGTCGACGTTGTGGTACGCGATGTAGAGACTGGGAATCGGGGTTTGAGAAATCTTGGTTTTACCGTTCCGCGGTATGACGAGAAGAAGCTATCAACGTCGTCGATGGTCCTTGCGACCAAGCTGCGTTCGACGACTGAGAACGATATCGGAGGACAGTTCGTCATCGGTAACGCTAAGGTCATCCCGAATCTGTCCGGAAAGTATAAGAAAGGTCAGGATGTCGGTGTTTACCTGCAGGTTTATAACGCGGGCATCGACCAGACGACGCTTCGTCCGGCAGTCGACGTTACCTACGTGCTAACGCGAGACGGAAAAGAAATTCTCCGTCAGCCTGAGGACTGGTCGGGTCTAAGCGATTCGGGTCAGCGTCTGACATTGGCACGATTGCTTCCAACCGAAATGATGGCGCCCGGTGATTACGAGATCAAAGTCATCACCAAGGACCGGGTAGGTGGGCAGATCGTGGAGAACAAAGGAACGTTCTCGATCACCAACTAATCATCGTCCAACGAAAAAGAAAGAGGCTGTCCGATTCGGGCAGCCTCTTTTGCATGGATCGTTCGGACTCGCTACTTTCTTTTGACCTCGATCAACGGAGAATTCTTCTTTTCGCTCGTCGCAAAGATCGATGTCCCGTCCGGACTAAACGTGATCGCCTCGCCCTGCTTTCGCTCGCCGATGTTCACCGGGACCGGCTTCTGTTTCCAGATGTCGTCAAAGTTAGCGGACGCACCGAGCTGAAGTTCATATGCAGACGAATAGTCGCACAGGATAACCCTCTTGCCATCCGGTGAGATTGCTCCGCCGGTCATCAGTCCGTTCGGAACCGCAGGCAACGAAACCTCGCCGACCTTCGAGGCGACCACTGCCGCGTCCGATCCAAACTGCGGACCGATCTTGAAAACCACTGACGGTCCGTCAACCCGCTTCGTCAAAACGTAAACATCACCGTTCGCCTGCCGAACCATAAGAGTCTCGGCGTCGTGTACAGCTTCGGGATATTTGAAGTAAGCGGCCGATGCCGGCTCCGTTTCAATCGGCGACTTTCTGCTGGACGACGACGCATCGGGCGAGACCGTCGGTTCCTTCACGCGATAAATTGTCTGCTGCGATGCCCCTTTCTTGTTGTTACCGGTGTCGCCGATGTAGAGGTAGCAAACACCGCTGGGATCCTTGTAAGACGCGATGTCCTCCCAGTCGTCGTTACGCGCGTTCTCCACCTCAAATGTCCCGAGGTGCGCACCCTTTGTGCTGATCGCGTAAATGAACGCATCGTCGCCCGAATCATTGTGCGTCCAGAGAACATTCGGCTGACAAAGTGAGGACGCGATGCCGCTGCTCTCCGTGATCTCGTTCGACTCGATCCGTCCGACGACAACCGGCTTATCGTAGTCGCCGGAAAACTCATTCGGGTCAACGGTGTACTGACTTCCTGACGACGCATGCGAGCAAGAACCCGCTACGGCGATCAGGGCCGCGACTAAAATGACAAGCCCGGGAAATTTCGCTATAGTTCTGTTCGACATACTTCACCATTATAGGTTCTCAAACCTTAGGCACAAACTTTTTCACTTTTCGCATCGTTTACCTTGTCGATGATCGTTGGAACGGAATGGCTGGTCGAAGCTACAGGCTGCAAGCCTACGACGCTGCGCGATGAAAGTTTGCTGCGCGAGCTATTCGAGCGCATTATTGCGGATCTCGGACTGAAAGCGATCGGCTCCGTTTGGCACACATTCCCGGGCGAGGGCGGTGTGACCGGATTGGTCGCACTCACCGAATCGCACCTCGCTTGTCACACATATCCGGAGCACGGCACTGCGACCTTCAATCTCTACTGCTGCAGGACCCGTCCCGAGTGGGACTGGGAACTGCGGCTTAAGGCGACACTCGGTGCGATCGCTGTCACCGTTACAAAGATCGAGCGCGGCGAATCAAATCCAAAATCCAAAATCCAAAATCTAAAATCGGCCGCAGGGGGTGACGCATGAGCGTGCTTCAAGCAAACTGCCCGTCGTGCGCGGCGCCGGTGGAATTCAAGGCTGGCTCGACCATCGTCCTCGTATGCCCATTCTGCCGTTCGGCAATCGCTCGAACAGACCGGGGTTTGCAAGACCTTGGAAAAGTTGCCGAGGTTGCCGAATCCGAATCACCACTTAAGCTTGGACTCAAGGGACAATTCAAAGGGAACCGGTTTGAACTAACGGGGCGTGCGCAACTGCGTCACGAGATGGGCGGATTTTGGGATGAGTGGTACGCGACGTTCTCGAACGGATGGGTCGGTTGGCTCGCCGAGGCCCAGGGACGTTTCTATCTAACCTTCTATCAGCCGACTCCGGACGGCATCAGACTTCCGTCATATTCGCAGCTGCAAGTCGGTCAGACCGTGAACGAGATCGCAGGCCCGACGCCGCTGATGGTCGTCGAGAAAGGCGTCGCGACATCCGTGGCAGCCGACGGAGAAATTCCCTACACGCTGACACCGAACGAGCAGGGCGAGTACGCGGATCTTTCGGGAACCGCGAACGCCTTCGGAACCATCGACTACAGCATGGATCCGCCGTGGGTCTTTGTCGGCGAACAAGTGTCGCTCGCGGATATCGGTCTTGCAGATGCCCGGCCTGCGGAACGTGCGGCTCGCGGAGTTTCGACCGCCGCGATGGCATGTCCAAATTGCGGAGGTCCGTTAGCGTTACTTGCTCCCGATAAGACTGAACGCGTCACATGTCCGAATTGCGATTCGCTGCTCGACGTCAACCAGGGAAATCTCAGCTACCTAAAGGCGCTTACGCCTACAAACCTCGATAAGAGTTTCGTGTTGCCGATCGGTGCCGAAGGGACTTTTAAGAACGTCAAACTCAAGATAATTGGTTCGATGGTTCGCAGCGTAACTATCGAAAGCGAGACTTATTCCTGGCACGAGTATCTTCTCTACAATCCGTCGATCGGTTTTCGCTGGTTGGTTCATTCCGACAATCACTGGAATTTTGTCGATCCAGTAAATCCTGCTGAGGTTACCGCGAATACCGGCTTGGGTGCGGCATCCAATGCGACCTACAACGGGGACACGTTCAGGATCTTCCAGGACGCGCGGGCTACCGTGCAGTATGTGAAAGGCGAGTTCTACTGGCGAGTCTCTCAGGGCGAGTCGGTGCGCGCGATCGACTATGTGAAAGCTCCGTTGATGCTTTCCTCCGAGTCGACGAACCAGGAAATAAATTGGTCCGTCGGCACGTACATGACGAACGCAGAGATCGAGAAAGCATTCGGCGTCACCGATCTGCCGAAGCCGTGGGCCGTTGCACCGAACCAACCGTTTACAGGGCGCTTCTATTACACGTGGGGCTTCTTGCCTCTGCTGCTGTTGATCGTCGTTGCGGTCGTCATGGTTCCGATCGCGGGCGGCACCAAGACGGTCCTTTCGCAGGATGTCGCACTTCCGCCGATGACAAATGCGACCACCGCGCAAACCGCGTTCAGCCAGCCGTTTGAAATAAAAGGAAACCGCAACGTCCGTCTCAGCGCATCGGCGCCTGTAAGCAATTCGTTTGCGGAGTTGGACGTCGATCTGGTTAACGAACAAAGTCAGGAAGTCGAGTCGGTGAATATTCCGATCGAGTATTACTTTGGCAGCGACAGTGACGGCAGCTGGACTGAAGGTTCGAAAGACCAGGATGCGACGCTCTCATCACTTCCCGCCGGGAAATACACGCTTCGTGTCGAAGGTACGTGGCAGGATTGGCAGCAGCCGATGCCGGTCACATTGAAAGTCGAACAGGGCGTGAACCGCGGAGTAAATTTCTTTTGCGCGTTTATCGTGCTTCTTGTCGTGCCGGTGCTCGGTCTGTTTAGAAAGATCGCGTTCGAATCCCGACGTTGGAAAGACAGTATGTTCAGCACGTCGGGCTCAGACGACGAATAAAATGCGTCCGCAGGACGCCCAATTGCTATGGTCAAAATAATTTACGCAGTCTTCGCGATCGGTGTGCTTGGATTTTATTCCGCGGCCGCGATGTTCGGTTGGGAGATGGCGAACTCCGGCAGCCGTTCGCGGATGGGCATACCGTTTATCTACACAGGTTTTCGAGGAGGAAAATAGATGCTGATAAATTTCTCAACGCCGCTTGCCATGGTGGTCAAGATGGACGCGCTTCTGGAGACGCTCGTCACAACGCTGATCTTTGTCGCGATCGGCATCGTGATCTTCGCCGTGACGTACGGCATTCTCAGTTTGATCTATCCGATCAAGAAAGAGATCGAGGAAGATCAGAACACCGCTCTTGGCGTTGTGATCGGTGCGATCATGATCGGCATCGCCATCATCATCGCCGCGGCGATCCAAGGTTAGTTAGCGACGCGGAGACACGGCGACGCGGTGACGCGGAGAGATTAAATCTCCGTGTCCCCGCGTCTCCTCTTCTCCGGGTCACATTGATATGAATCGCACTCCGCTTCTTTTCCTCAACGTAATCATCATCGCGACGTGCGGTCTAATCTATGAATTGCTCGCCGGCACACTGTCGAGCTACGTTCTCGGCGATTCCGTAACTCAGTTCTCGTTCATCATCGGCATCTATCTTTTTGCGATGGGTGTTGGCTCGTGGCTTTCGAAATACATCGACCGCCATATCGCCGAGAAATTCATCGACATCGAACTCGCGGTCGCGGTCCTCGGCGGATTTAGCGCACCACTACTGTTCCTAACGTTCGCGTACGTCTCTTACTTTCAGATCATTCTCTACGGTTCGGTTTTTCTGATCGGCACGCTGGTCGGTCTCGAGATACCACTGTTGATGCGCATCCTCAAAGACGAGCTCGACTTCAAAACGCTTGTCTCCCGAGTGCTCGCTCTCGACTATGTCGGAGCACTCGTCGCAAGCCTGCTCTTCCCGATCTTTCTCGTCCCGAAGCTGGGACTAAATCGGACGTCGTTACTCTTCGGAATGCTGAACGCCGCCGTTGCGGTGTGGGCGACATGGCTACTTGAACCGTTGATCAAACGAAACATAAACGTCTTTCGTGTTAAGGGCGCGATCGTGATCCTGCTTTTGCTGATCGCATTCATCAAGGCAGACAGCCTCACGACTCTTGCCGAAGACGGCCTCTTCCAAGACAACATCATCTACGCGAAGAGCTCTCAGTATCAACGCATCGTTGTCACCAAAGGAAAGACCGGCTACGCGCTTTTTCTCAACGGCAATCTTCAGTTCACCTCGTTCGATGAATACCGTTATCACGAGGCTCTTGTGCATCCGGCATTCGCCGCGTTCGACGGAACGCCGAAACGAGTTTTAGTTCTCGGCGGCGGTGACGGCCTGGCGGTGCGAGAGATATTGAAATATCCTTCGGTGGAGCACATACAGCTTGTCGACCTGGATCCCGGGATGACCGGTCTCTCGAAAGCTCTTCCCGCGCTCGCGGAGTTAAATAATCACTCGTTCGAAGATCCGCGCGTCTCAGTTACGAACGCCGATGCGTTTGTCTGGATAGACAGCACGCAGATGGAACCGTTTGATATCGCGATCGTCGACTTCCCCGACCCGAACAACTTCGCGCTCGGCAAACTTTACTCGACGCGTTTCTACAAACTTCTAAAACAAAAACTCACACCCGACGCTGCCGTCGTCATCCAGTGCACATCGCCGCTGATCGCGCGCAACTCGTACTGGTCGATCATCAAAACGCTCGAGTCGGTCGGGTTCACAGTGAAGCCGTATCAGACGACTGTCCCGAGCTTTGGCGTCTGGGGGTACGCGTTGGCAAAACTACAACCGTTCGATGTTCCTCACGACCCGCCGAACGTCGAGCTGAAATTTCTAAACACCTCGTCTTTCGCTTCAATGTTCGAATTCCCAACTGACATGGCACTGCCAAAAGATGAGATCGAGATAAACCGATTAGATAACCAAGCCTTGGTCCGTTACTACGAAACAGAGTGGAGGAGATTCGAATGACCCCTCCGAACAAACTGAAAACTGAAAACGGAGAACTCCCACATGGATATACTGCAAGAAAAGGCGTACGCGTTTGCGCTTCGGATCGTGAAATTATGTGAGTACCTGAACAACGAGAGGAAAGAGTTTGTTCTTTCCAAGAAGCTTCTGGATTCCGGGACGAATATCGGTTTGTTTATTGAAGAAGGTAAGCAAGGTGAGAACAGGCCTGACTTTATTCAAAAATACTCACTCGCAAACAAAGAGGCCTTCAAGTCACACTTTCTCCTCCGGTTGGTACGCGACTCGAAGTACATCGGCATCGCGCATGCGGAATCTTTTCTACAAGATTGTGGCGAACTGCAGGCGTTGTTGATCACCTCTTTACGCACGACTCGACAGAATGAATAGCGTTTTCAGTTTTCAGTTTTTAGTTTTCAGTTTGTTCGGAGGGTGGTTCACGGGCCCGACCTTTCTGACGGTATCTCAATGCGCGCCAACGTTTCTAGTTTTTAGTTTGTAGCAAGGTGAAACTTTCAAGAAGAGAGCTCCTGACCACTTTCCTAGGCGCGCCGTTTGCGATGGCGGCGTGTCGGGAAACTCCCAGCGCTTTTCCCGACGGCGAGATCGTCGGTCAAAATGTCGAGCTCGGCCACATATTGCGCGACGGACGCAACTTTGAAGTTCCGCCGGATAACTGGCAGACGGCAAAAGTCGCGATCATCGGCGGCGGAGTGGCGGGACTGACGGCTGCGTGGAAACTGAAGAAAGAGAACTTCAACGACTTCGTCCTTATCGAGCTAGAGAAGGAGGTTGGCGGTACGTCGCGAAGCGGCACCGGCAATCCGGTGGGTTATCCGTGGGGCGCGCATTATCTGCCGGTTCCGTTTCACGAGAACGCAGAACTAATCGAACTGCTCGATGAAATGTCTTTGACCGAAGGGCGAACCGCCGATGGCGACGTAATCATCGCCGAGCAGTTTCTTTGTCGCGAACCGGAGGAACGAGTTTTTTACAAAGGCCGATGGTATGACGGGCTCTACTTACACGCCGGCGAAGGTGCGGAAGACAAGCGACAGTTCGCAGAGTTTCAACGGCTGGTTGATCAGTGGGTAAACTGGCGAGATGCGAAAGGACGGCGCGCGTTTGTCGTTCCGGTTGCGAATTGCTCGGATGACGTAGGGGTAACGTCGCTCGATAAGATCTCATTTGCGGACTGGCTTCGACAGAACGGTTTCACATCGGAACGACTGATCTGGTATTGCGACTATGCGTGTCGCGACGATTACGGTCTGAAACTCGAACAGACTTCGGCGTGGGCCGGCCTCTTTTACTTTTGTTCGCGCGTTAAGAAGTCCGGTGACGAGTCGCAGCAGTTCATCACATTTCCCGAAGGTAACGGACGCTTCGTCAATCATCTCTTCGACGCCGTAAAGGACCATGTCAAAAAGTCGCACGCCGTTGTCTCGATCGTGCCGACTAGTTCGGGAGTCGATGTCATAACTCTCGCGGATGGATCGTTGACCGGCTTTGCCTGTTCGCAAGTTATCTACGCTTCGCCGATCTTCACGGCACCCTATGTTATCCGGGGTTTTGCTGACGCCGCGCCGTTTGCCCCCGCAGACTTTCAACACAACGCCTGGTTCGTTGCGAACTTGTTCTTGAAGGATCGCCCAAAACCGCGATTCTCGCGCGATTTTCCGCTCGCTTGGGATAACGTTCTTTACGAGAGTCCGTCGCTCGGATACGTGAATGCGACTCATCAAAAAGGTATCGACTACGGCCCGACGATCTTCACGTATTACTATCCGATGTGTCACGAAGCCAACGGCCGGCCGACGCTGTTCAACTACTCATGGCAAGAGATGGCCGACGTTTGTCTGAGTGACGTCGCACGAGCACACAACGACGTGTATGACCTGTGCGACCGGCTGGATATAATGCGTTGGGGTCACGCGATGATCAGTCCTCGTCCCCACTTTATCTGGAGCGGTGTCCGCGAAAAAGCGATGCAGCCGTGGCGTAACATTCATTTTGCACACACTGACCTGAGCGGGATCGCTTTGTTTGAAGAGGCGTTCTATCACGGCGTACGTGCTGCAACAGAATTAACCGCAGAGACGGAGAGACGCAGAGGTTAGCTATGGCGGTGTCCAACGAGGTCGTATCCCAACTCTCCGCGGCTCCTCGCCTCGATGGTGGATCTCCGTGGCTCTTCTCCCGCAACATAGATCTGACTGTTTTCCTCGGCAGTGCGATCGCCTCGCTAATACTTCTAGCCGTCGGTTGGCAGCTTGGAATTCTCGACAGCGATTCGCCGGACTGGACTTGGATCTCGGCCGTCTTGCTCATCGACGTCGCGCATGTGTGGTCGACAAGTTTTCGCGTCTACTTCGATACAGAAGAACTAAAGCGACGCCTCTGGCTTTATCTGCTCGTGCCTGTCTTTGGTTACGCGGTCGGCGTCGCACTCTACTCGGAAGGTGATCTCACGTTCTGGCGCGCACTCGCGATCGTCGCGGTGTTTCATTTTGTGCGACAGCAGTATGGATGGGTCGCTCTGTATAGACGCAAGGCGAATGAGACCGAACGTTGGACGTGGTGGATCGACGCGACGGCTGTTTACCTGGCAACTATCTACCCACTCGCGTTTTGGATGACGAGCCTGCCCAGAAACTTCGAGTGGTTCGTCGCAAACGATTTCTATCCGCTGCCTGCGATCGTCGACAAGGTCCTCTTTCCGATCTACCTTCTTGCGTTGATCGCGTACGTCGCGAAGTCGATCTATCTGTACAGCGCGAGGGGATTTCTAAATCTCGGCAAGGACATCGTCGTCGCGACAACGGCGGTGTGTTGGTATGTCGGTATCGTAGTGTTCAATTCTGATTACGCGTTTACGGTAACCAACGTGATCATTCACGGCGCGCCCTACTTTGCGTTGATCTGGTTTTACATGAAGATGAGACGCGAATCGACGGGTTCGGTCTATCGCGCGTTCTCGTCGAACTGGCTCGTGTTTCTCGCAACACTCTGGGCCTTCGCGTATGTCGAAGAGTTGTTCTGGAACCGCGGCGTATGGCACGAACGGAGTTGGATGTTCGGTGCGAATTGGGACTGGACCGGCTGGAAGGTGTATCTCGTGCCACTACTGGCGGTGCCGCAACTGACCCATTACATCCTGGATGGATTTATCTGGCGGCGAAGGAGCAATGCTGGTCTTGCGAAGATGATCTAACACAGAGACCGCGGAGATCGCGGAGGAATCATAGAAAAACCCTCCGCGGTCTCTGTGTTAAGAACAAGCTTAAAGGATCCTGCCCGGGAACTTGAAGTCAGTCATCGGCATAGGCGTCGCCGGCATCGTGAACTTGAATTCCTGTGGTGCCATCGGCGTTGCCGGCATCGTGAACTTAAAGTCCTGCGGTGGAGTCACAGTTTCAGGAAAATCAAACTGCATGTTGAACCCACCCTCCATCTTCTCCGGCGTGACTCGGATCGTTTGACGGTTCCCGTTCCGCACAAACGTGAGGCTCACATCGCCTTCTTTCTTGTCACGGATCGCACGGATGATATCTCCGTCACCCTTCACCGCATTGCCTTCGATCTCGACAATGATGTCACCGGCTTTGAGTCCGGCCTTGGCCGCTGGCGAATCCGCTTTCACATCGTTGACCATAACGCCGCTCGTCACACCAAAGTGCTCGCTCAACTGTTTCGTCAATGTCGTGACACCGACACCAAGACGTCGGCTGGAACCAGTGTGGAACACAAATGGTTCCGGAGCTCCCGGCGGCATTGCATCCCACTGCGGCGTGTTCTCAAACTTCGGAGCCTGTGGGAAGTCAGGCATCTTCGGAAACTCGCCCGGCGGCACCGTCCATTTGAAGTTGCCCTCTTCAAACTTCGGCATCGGTCTCTTGGCCACGGTCGCGGTTAGATCGCGTTCACTACCGCCTCGGATGACAGTGACCTTTGCCTGATGATCTGGAGACACCTCGCTGAGGAGTCGGGTCAGCTTTCGGACGCTTGTCACTTCTTCGCCGTTGAAGCGGACGATGACATCGCCGATCTGGATCCCGGCTTTCTCGGCCGGTGAGCCTTCAATAACCTTCTCGACCGCGACGCCGCGAACTTCTTTCAACCCGTATTTACCGACGTTATCCCGTGTGATCTCCTCGGTCTGGATGCCTAGATAACTGCCGTCGCCGTCAAAGAACATCGTGAAAGCCTGGGCTTCGGGTCTAGCCGGCGGGGCCGGGACCGGGGTCTGAGCCTCGATGCCGATGTACAAAACAAAACCGGCGAACGCAAGAGCCAATGATCTTCGAATCATATAACCTCCGAATGAATTAAATTGGGTAAAAATGCCTGGAAGCTATTACGCTCCGGATATCGAATTGGTTGCTCTACCCGGCGAGAAAGGTTGCTCGACCGACAGTCAGCACAGAGTTTCGGCCATCAACATTTTCGTAAGTTTGCCTTTGGTGAACTCGAACTTTACGAGACCGAGGTTGTCGAGGGTGGCGTATTCGATCGTCGTAACGTCTCCCGCGGCGTGCGTGGCATTCGGCTTACCAAATCTTTTCTCGACGTTCGCCTGCGAATCGCCGATCCTCACGCCCGACGCATTCCATTTCTTCGACGTGATCGTCATCGCGACGATCTCGAATCCTTGGGCGGATCCGTCGCCAATGAGAACAGCTTCAAGTCCGGGGTAATTGAGCGTGAGGTA
>DATEOJ010000268.1:0-2054 GCA_035274235.1 Pyrinomonadaceae bacterium | reverse complement strand
ACATCGTACTTTGAACCATCCGGCGATTTCTTCTCCAGCTTTATCACGTGAAAGCCGTAATCGCTTTCGACAAGGCCAGCAGCGATCTGTCCCGGCTCGAGCGCGAGTGACGCTTTTTCAAATGATGGGAGCATCATTCCGAGCGGTACGTCGGCGTAAAGTCCGCCGTTCTTTTTCCCGTCCGGGGAAATGTTGCCCGGATCCTCCGAATATTGATTCGCCAGCGCCGCGAAATCCTCGCCCGCGATCGCTCTCGCTAGGATCTTCGCAGCCGCATTTCTTTTCGCGGAAGCGTCGAACTCCGGGTGTGCGGCGATGTACTTCACGACATCCTCATCACTTACGGCCAGATCGGCAGTCATGCTTTCGACAAGGACACGCGCTAGGAATTGAGCCTGCTGCATTCGAACCTGCAACGCTGCCTCTGACTGAAATGGCTCCGGAAGCGTTGCAGCCGCTCCCTCGGAAATCTTCATCTTCGCGAAAAATTCTCTTGCCGATCTACGTTCGTCGTCGGATGCAACCTTGCCTGCCATATCGGGGTTGCCCCGACGCAAGACATTGAGCTTCGCTTCCAGGAAGCGCTCGAATTCTGCCGTATGGCCGGTCACCAGATAGTACTTTTCGACCTGCGCATCGGTGATCCACGCGTACGGAGCGTCAGTCTTAGCCTTGCGGACCCTGACGTCGTAAGCGACCGCGACAACCTCCGACTTTATCGAGCCAAGCTCGGTTTTATTCGTCGGATCATTCGCTATGCCGCGTTTCACCGCTTCACATGACAGGGAAAGTAACTCGCGGAGATTCTCGGCCTGTTCTTTGATCCGATCCTTATCCGCAAGCAGTTCCTTTTTCTTTTCAGGGTCGAGATCCTTTAAGAGATACGACCACTCCTTTTGGCCGAATCTCGTCAGGCAAGGCGAGGGCTTCGCCGTTTGCGCAGGTCCCCGACTCGCCGACAGGGCAAGTAATATCAGAACCGAAAAGCTGGCTATCCGATTTATCAAACTATTCAGCTCAACTCAGATTCAAAGTCATCTCAGTCATCGTCGGACGGAACCCATACTTCTCAAAAAAATCGTGGGCGACCGCATTCTTCACCGCGACCGACAAGAGCAACTTCGAGGCTCCAAACTCTTTTGCTGTCTTGACCGCTGCGTCGATCAACGCATGTCCCGCTCCGCTGCGGCGAGCACCTTCTTCGATATAAATGTCATGAAGGTAGGCCGGCGATTCGGCGAGCGCTGCATAATTTCGTTCCTCGTACGCGACGTACGCGAAGCCCACGACTCTGCTGTCAATCTCGGCAACCAAAACAGCCGCGTCCGTCGCCTCGGTCTGCCCGCTGTAGAACCACTTCATTCCCTCGACCGACGCCATGAGCGCGAATCGTTCGGGATCATATTCGTGATGTTGCTCCATGAGCTTCATCGCGAACTCGGCGATGATAGCCGCATCTTCTTTCGTGGCTCGTCTTACTAACACCGCGCTTTCTTAGTGCTGTTTCGTGTGGTTAGTGTGTTTCGTGGTTCGGATCTTAGAAGAAGAACCACGAAACACATTAACCACACGAAACGACACGAAAACTACTCGCGACTCCTCGTCTTAGTTTTTCAAAATACTCGCGTCGTCAACGTCGATCGACTGTCGGTTGCGAAAGAACATGATGATGATCCCGAGTCCGACGGCCGCTTCGGCGGCCGCGACCGACATCACCATGAATACAAAAAGCTGACCGGTGACATCGGCGTAATAGCGCGAGAACGCGACGAATGTCAGGTTGACGGCGTTGAGCATCAGCTCAATGCACATGAACATCCCGAGCGCATTGCGCTTGAAGATTACGCCGACCGTGCCGATCGTAAATAAAATTCCTGATAACGCCAGGTAGCTTGCTAAACTCGGTTCCATTCTTCTTCTAAGTTTCTAGGTTCGCGTTTCTAGTTTCGAGTTGTTGTCAGCCATCGCTACATCGTAAGAAACCGCTTCAATCCAAAAATCCAAAATCCAAAATCAGATGGCGACTCGATAATCACCTTTCTCTTCTTCCAAGC
>DATEOJ010000267.1:0-3404 GCA_035274235.1 Pyrinomonadaceae bacterium | reverse complement strand
TCTCGGCCGTCTTCGTCATTAGCTCGCCGGCCATGACTAACGTTTCTTTATTCGCGAGCGCGATGCGTTTCCCTGCTTCGATCGCACGCAGCGTCGGAACAAAACCAACCGCTCCTACCGCTGCCGACACGACAGTCTCCGCATCCGGATGCGTCGCGACCGCTTCGAGTCCTTTCGAATTTAATTCGATCCTGGGAGCCGGTGTCCCAAGTTTGGCTAGCTCTTGTTCAAGAGCCTCCGCACCCGAGTCGCTATCGACCGAAACCAGTTCCGGCTTAAAGCGCGCGATCTGTTCGGCCAGCTTCGGTATGTTGCGGCCCGCACCCAAAGCCACGACGCGAAAGTCGCCGAGATGTTCGATAACTTTGAGGGTATTGCAGCCGATGGAGCCGGTGGATCCGAGGATGGAAATGCCTTTCATAAAAAGCCGAGTTGCTAGGTTATCACATTCATCGCGGACGGGCAGAAGGTGGGCAACCACAGCCGATTGACGTTTCTTTGCATTCGAAACGGGTTCAACGGTCTCGGAATTGCAAAAGTGTAGGCGGCGATCAAAGCGGCTAAGTCGCTACGATACGCATAAATAGACAAGGAGGGAAGTTATGAAAAAACTCATTGGTTCAGCATTAATACTAGGTTCTATCGCGGTTGTCGCACCGGTCGCCGAAGCGGCGACTTCCAGCAGTGTGAGCACCACGGCGGTTTCCAGCGTCCAACAGCCCGAGCGGTGGAGATATGGCCGTCGAGCAAGTTACACGGTGACTCGAACTCGTATAGTCCGCGTCGGATATCGTCGATATCGAGAAACTTATCGGACGACGTATTTCCGAAATGGCCGTACTCAGACGCGGGTAATAACCCGAGTCCGGGTTAGGTAAGTTAGGGCTATTGAGACGAAGCCCGGTGTTGGAAATAACGCCGGGCTTTTTTTGCGACACGAGTCAGAACCGCGAGCGGTAGCAACCGGGTTTCCCATTATTGAATCGGTTTCTGGAGGGAGACCCAGTCGCTACCGCTCCCGGTTCTGACTCATGTGCTGATTAAATTCCGCCGAGCGGTTCTTCGCAATGCTGAGCGTCTTCCATTCCGTCGAACGAAAATGCTTCGCGAGCAGGACGATCTGTCCGATGTGATACGAGTAGTGAGTCAGCTGCCGGTTGATCGCCTCGACGACGGTGTGTGCTTCGCCGCGAATGGTGATCGTTTTGGAAAAGTCGTCATGCGTGAGCGGCTCGATCGCGTTGAATAGAATTTGCCAACCGTCTTCCCAAAACTGCATCAACGATTCGCGAGTGTCGTCGATGAGTTCGAACTCAGTGTCGCGGTTGCGATCGGCCTTCTCGCCGTCGGTTGTAAGAAAGTCGCTCCAACGCGAACGCAGATTGCCGGCGATGTGTTTGACGATCGTCGCGATCGAGTTAGCTTCGTCGTCGATAGTTGCGAAAAACTCTTCATCGCTCACCTGATCGATCGCGCGTTCGGCTAGCTTTTTGGCGTTGCTAAAGGAAGAGAGGGCGTCGGCGTGGTAGTTGGAAATTACTTGATCGCTCATTTGGGGTAATACGTGATCGTTCTGTACTCGATGTTCTCCGGAAACATTTTCCCCTTCGCGTCTAAACCATACCAGCGGGTGATTAACCGCTGCGTCCAGTTACCCTCCGAGTCAAAGCTGTCGTAACGCAGTGCACGCGGATCTTGTTCAACGAAACTTGTGCCTCCCCGTTCGAAATATTTGATAGTTGCTTCGTTTCCTTTCTCGTCGAGCTCGGCGAGCATCCTTGCGAAAGGCTTTGTTCCGCCGTCGAAGTATTGGGTTTCGCGCGTGCTTCCGGTAAAGCGATGCGTCTTTCTCTCGAAGAGCATACCGTTGCTAAAAGAACGACGTTCCTCAATGATCTTACCGTTACCGAATTTGTATGCGGTGCTCTCGTCGAATCGGTTATCCGCCTTTAGGCCAGGAGGGAATTCGAGTGCGATTCCGCCAATCTCATGGTCGGTAGGAACTGTTCCTATCCGAGCCACACGCTTGCCAGCCAGGTAGCCAAAGACGCGGACACTAGAAGGCGAGCCAAAACTATCGTATTCGATCTGTCTGACGAGAGAGCCGGTTTCGTCGAACTCTTCGAGCTGTTGTTTCTTTCGTTGTTTGAGTGAATCGTTGAGCGCGTAGAAAGCCTGCTCAGTGAGGATAGTCTTGACCTTTCCTCGAAGGTTCCGGTCTTGTAGATCGGTCGTAGCCTTCACACTTTTCGGCAGTTGCGGCAGCGGTTTCGGAGTAGCGTCTTCGATCTGCTTCGCGTAGTGCTTTTCAACCGAATCTTTATCGATGAACCGGACTGACTCAAAAATCTTGGATGCTTTGTTAGAACTGCTCTCGTCCCCTGAAGGGTACTCCGCGAGCAGTTGATAGACCCGATCGTCAATCAGAAACAATCGAAGTACGAACACTGAAGTTTTGTACTTGTATTTGAAGTCACGTCCGTCGTGACCGTCGAGAGTGACATTGCTCGATGATATCCTTTCACCGCGCGTGGAGAATTGATTGAAGTATCGCTTTACCGCCTCTTCATAGGAAAAGTCATCGCCGACGAGAGCGAGAGGAAGTCCCTGGCGTTCGTGGAAGCCTAGTTCATATTTGATTTTGCCCAAGGTCCAGGAGAAGCGTATTCCGCTTCCCACCCCACTTGTTCCGTTGGGGCGTTCTGCAATTCCTACTTTGAAGCCACCGGTGTAGGACACAAACTCTGCAGTTTGTGCTGCTATCCAAGTCGCCGCAGTGGATATCAGTAACGCGGCAAGGGCAGTGCGTACTAAGGTCATTTGGATTGAGGCGATAGGGTCGCGCGTATCAAGCGTGCGATGTCGGTCGAGGAATTCAACACTTCCTCCCCGGTCTGCATGTCCTTCAATTTCACTTTCCCCTCAGCGAACTCATTCTCACCGAGGATGGCGACGTACGGGACCTTGATCGTATCCGCATACTTCATCTGCTTGCCGAACTTGTCGGGCTCGGGATAGACCGTAACGCGAATGCCGTTCGAGCGAAGTTCGTTCGCGAGCTTTAGCGAATGATGGACCGACTCCTCGTCCCAAACGGTGACCATTACGTCGGCCGGGGCAGAATCAGAGATCGACGGCGGGAACATCCCGCGTTCTTCCATCACGACGAGGATGCGTTCGAGACCGATAGAGAATCCGCACGCAGGGATCTGTTCCTTGCCGAACATCCCGATCAGTCCGTCATACCGTCCACCACCGCCAAGTGAGCCGGCGAGGTCCGGAACGTTGATCTCCATGATCGTGCCTGTGTAATACGAAAGACCGCGTGCGAGACTCGGGTCAACCTTCAGTCGTGTCGACGGTGAGAACGAGAGCAGCTCTTGCAGATCTTTCATGCTCTCGAC
>DATEOJ010000266.1:0-5622 GCA_035274235.1 Pyrinomonadaceae bacterium | reverse complement strand
CCTGATTTTGCAAACTTGGGCAAAAGGCCACTAACAAACGCTTCTACAGCAGCGACCGTCGAACCCGGTGCCGCATTTCCGATCTCGGATACGATCGCCGACCCAACCACCGCGGCATCCGCGTACCTCCAGACGTCAGCGATCTGATCCGACTTCGATATTCCGAAACCGACCGCGATCGGAAGGTCGGTGAACTGCCGCGCTCGTACGACAAGTTGCTCGGCATCCGTCGTCATCGCCTCCCGGGCACCGGTCACGCCGGCCCGTGAGACCGCGTATAGAAAACCACTCGACCGCTGCGTGATCTTCTCGAGTCTTTCGTCGGTCGTCGTCGGAGCGATCAACGAGATCAAATCCATACCGGCGTCGCCGAGAAGGTCCGAATACTCGGCAGCTTCTTCGTTGACCGCATCGGTAATAAGGATCCCGTCGAGACCAACATCGACTGCGTGACTGATGACCGATGAGAAGCCAAAACGCAGCAACGGATTTAAGTAGCTAAACAAAATTATCGGCGTGTCGGTTTTGGTCCGGGCCTCGCGCGCAAGTTCGAGAACGTCAGCAAGAGAAACTCCGTTGTCCAGTGCCCGCTGCGACGATCGCTGGATAGTCGGCCCGTCCGCCATCGGATCGCTGAATGGAACGCCAAGCTCGATCACATCCGCACCCAGCTCGGCGAGCCTGAGAACGATCTCAAGCGAAGTCTCGAGGTTCGGATCACCGGCGGTGACGAAAGGGACAAAGCCCTTTCGACCGTCTTTCTTCAGTGTTTGAAATCGTTCTGCGATCCTACTCATTTCTTCCCTCGATCTCCGCAACGGTATTAACGTCCTTATCTCCGCGACCCGATAGGTTAACGACAACGACCTCATCACTCGACATTGTCGGCGCCAGTTTTATCACGTGTGCGATCGCGTGCGACGATTCGAGCGCGGGAATTATTCCTTCGGTCCGCGAAAGCGTACCAAATGCTTCGAGAGCTTCCGCATCCGAAACGGAGACATACTCGACCCGCTCCGCGTCATGCAGATAAGCATGTTCCGGGCCAATCGATGCGTAATCTAATCCCGCGGAAACCGAGTGGGTTGGAGCGATCTGTCCGTTAGCATCTTGCAAAAGGTAACTCTTCGTTCCTTGCAGTACGCCAATGTCTCCTCCGTTCATAAATCGCGCGGCATGTTCACCAAGTTCGGATCCAGTCCCGCCGGCCTCGACTCCGATCATCCTTACATCGTCCTTAAGAAACTCATGAAACAATCCTATTGAGTTCGACCCGCCACCGACACACGCGACAAGGGCGTCCGGCAACTCGCCATTCATCTGATCGCGAACTTCGCGACCGATCACGCTCTGAAAATCTCGGACCATTAACGGATAAGGATGCGGACCGAGCGCTGAACCGAGCAGATAATAAGTGTCGGCGACATTGGTGACCCAATCACGTAGAGCCTCGTTGATCGCGTCCTTCAAGGTGCGGTAACCTGAGTCGACTCCCCGGACCTCAGCTCCGAGAAGCCGCATGCGAAAAACGTTCAACTCCTGGCGTCGCATGTCCTCGGTTCCCATGTAGACAACACAATCCATCCCGAAAAGTGCGCAGACCGTCGCGGTTGCGACCCCGTGTTGACCCGCACCGGTCTCGGCGACGATCCGCGTCTTGCCCATTCGTCGCGCAAGTAGGATCTGTCCAAGACAGTTGTTGATCTTGTGTGCTCCGGTGTGATTGAGGTCTTCGCGTTTGAGAAAGATCTGCGCGCCGCCGAGTTTCTCGGTGAGCCGTCCGGCAAATGTGAGCGGCGTCGGACGGCCTGAATAGTTTTTTAGCAGGGAAGCGAACTCGTCACGAAACTCGCGATCGTCTCGCGACGCGATGTAGGCCGTCGTTAGTTCGTCGAGCGGAGCGACCAGTGTCTCGGGAACAAATCGTCCACCGAAGTCACCCCAGTATCCTCGCTCGTTTGGTTCGTAATTCATGAAACGCTCCTAACGGCCTCTATAAAAGCCGCTACCTTTTTCGGATCCTTCTTTCCTTTAGATAGTTCAACTCCGCTGCATACATCGACTGCGGTTGGACGCACAGCTCGGATCGCATCGGAGACATTCTCCGGCGTCAGTCCGCCGGCGAGATAAAACTCCGGCACTACTTTTTTGAACTTCACTGCGAGTTCCCAATCGAAAGTTTCGCCCGATCCACCGTAGCCGATCGTCGGAGTATCTAAGAGGAAGCCGACTGCCTTGTATTCGAGAGACGCGGCCGCGTCTTCTGCGTGGATCGCCTTTATCACTTTTATTCCGTCGTCGATCAAACTCTTCGCATAGTCCGGCGCCTCGTCGCCGTGGAGTTGGACGAAGTCGAGAACGGAGCGAAGCTGGTGTATATCTTTCGCCGGGCTGTTCACAAAAACTCCGATCCTCAAAATATTATCCGGCA
This sequence comes from Pyrinomonadaceae bacterium, assembly GCA_035274235.1. Taxonomy (GTDB): domain Bacteria; phylum Acidobacteriota; class Blastocatellia; order Pyrinomonadales; family Pyrinomonadaceae; genus OLB17. The sequence goes on along the minus strand of DATEOJ010000266.1, from coordinate 3,191 downwards.
ATTGCGCGATGATCTCGGTCGCGGCCTCGGGTGAGATATATCGCGAACTCTTCTCGTAGAAGTTGAAACCAAGCGCATCCGCACCGCACGCAACCGCATGAAGAGCGTCCTCGAGATTCGTGATGCCACAGATCTTTATCTTCATTACAAAATTAGCAATTACCACATTAGTAATTACACGGAGCGACCGTTGTAAATTTCAATCTCTTCTTGCTGCAAATCCTTCCATGTAATTCCTAATTGAGTAATTACTAATTTCGTAATGTTTCGACTTGCAGTGCCGAGTTCCTTCCAATGCTTTCATTACAAAAGTAGTAATTACCTCATTACAAAATTACTCGGAGTGAACCCTTGCCAATTCCCGGATCTCGCACCCCGCGTCGCCGCTCTTCATCAACGTCTCGCCGATAAGGAATGCCGAATAGCCGAGCGACCTAAGTTCGATGAGATCCTCGCGTGTTCTCAATCCACTTTCGGCAACAAGCGTTACATTCGACGGGGCGACGGCTGCAAGTTCGCGCGAGACATCGAGCGACACATCGAATGTTCTCAGATTTCGATTGTTAACTCCGACCAACTTCGCTCCTGTCCGAACTACATTTTCCAGCTCGTCGGCGGTGTGAACTTCGACGAGCGCGTCCAAACCAAGTTCGTCTTCCGCCAGCGAACGAAGTTCGCGAAGCCTATCGATATCAAGATAGCTGCCGATCAGCAGGATCGCGTCGGCACCGGCCGCTGCCGATTCGTAAACTTGAAATTCGTCGAATACAAAATCCTTACGCAGTATCGGAATTTGGACAGCCTCACGAATAGCACGGAGATCATCCAGCGACCCGAGGAAATGATCCTCTTCGGTAAGGACCGATATCGCGGCCGCGCCTGCGTTCTGATACATCGCTCCAATGGTTGCGGGATCGGCGGATGCATTGAGAATTCCTTTTGACGGAGATGCTTTCTTAAACTCGGCGATGATGTTTATGCCATCTACGAGCAGTGAGGAAAAAAATCTGTACGGCGTCGCTGCTCCGCGCACCTGTGCTGCCTCGTCACGAAGTTCTTCGATACTTGTCGTCCGCTTGGCGGCCTCGACACGAGAGCGCCTAACGTCGAATATTTTGTCGAGGATCGAAGTCATTTCCGGGTCGCCTCCTTCAGCTCCCATAGTTTCGCCAGGCCTTTACAGTTGTTGATACAGTTACCCGCCCGCGTTAGTCCTTCGCGAAATGAACCGGCTCCACCGGCAAGATAGATCGCTGCTGCCGCATTCAAGAGCACCACATTTTCTTCGGGCTGACTGATTCGGTCCGCTGCGAGGACATCTTGAATTATCGCGGCGCTTTCCGCCGCATTTGTAACCCGAACCCGAGAGAGGTTCTGATCCCGCGGCATATTGTAGTCGCCCGGCAATATCTCAAACTCATTCACCACGCCATTCTCAACCTCAGCGACAAAAGTGGGTGCACTCAAGGAGATCTCATCAAGACCATCGCTGCCATGAACGACCCACGACTTCTTCGTTCCCAGTCGCGACAACGCGTTCGCCATCTTCGGAACCAGCTCCTTGTCCCAAACTCCGATCAGCTGATGCGGCGCGCTAGCGGGATTGCACAACGGTCCGACGCAGTTGAAGATCGTCGGGAAACCGAGACCGCGACGGACCTTCGCGAGTGTCGGCGACAGTCGATGAAATTTCGGGGCGAACATAAAGCAGATCCCGACTTGATCGAGACATCTCGCGGCTGTTTCTGCATCGACAGCGGGTTCGACACCGAGTGCAGCCAGAACGTCCGCGCTCCCAGTCGAACTCGTCGCGGCTTTGTTCCCATGCTTCGCAACCGCAACGCCCGCACCTGCGACAACCAATGCAGCCGCCGTCGAGATGTTGAACGTCTTCACTTTGCTGCCGCCAGTGCCGACGACGTCAACAAACCTTTCATGCCGCGTGGTAATCTTCGTGCAGCGTTCACGCATCACGCGTGCGATCTCGTAGATCTCGTCTTCACTTATTCCTTTTCCATTCCATGCTTCGAACAAACTCGCGAGTAGGGCTTCGTCGCTCGAGGTGATCATTGCGTCGAGCAACCTGTCAGCATCGTCGATCGCGAGGTCGCGTTTCGAGCGAAAAGTATCGACGAAATTGTTCAGCAAGCTATCCATTCTTCTTTGCGATTTCCTCTGCGAGCTTTGCGAGCTCTGCGTGAAAAAAAAACTGCCTCACGCAGAGCTCGTAGAGCAGGCAAAGAAAACCTATCGCTCCGCGATCTCCACCGCCTTCAAAAGCGCACGAGCCTTGTTCACCGTCTCCTCGAATTCACTTGAGGGTACCGAGTCGGCGACTATCCCCGCGCCGGCCTGCACACGAGCGACGCCGTTCTCGAGGACCATCGTCCGGATCGTAATGCACGTATCCATATTTCCACGATAGTCGAAATACCCGACCGCTCCCGCGTATATCCCACGCGGCGTCGGCTCGAGCTTTTGAATGATCTCGATCGCACGGACCTTCGGAGCACCCGAGACCGTTCCGGCGGGGAAGCATGCGGCGAGTGCGTCAAAGCGATCGAGCTCGGGTCGCAGCGTTGCCGATAGATAACTGACAAGATGCTGCACGTGAGAATACTTCTCAACGCTCATCAGTCCATCGACCTTCACACTGCCATACTCGGCGACGCGTCCGAGATCGTTGCGACCGAGATCGACAAGCATCAGATGTTCGGCGACTTCCTTTTTATCGGCACGCATCTCGTCCGCAAGCTGAGCGTCTTCGATGGCCGTCTTGCCACGCTTGCGTGTGCCTGCGATCGGCCGGTACTCAAGCTTCCGACCCGAACATTTAACAAGCATCTCCGGCGACGCACCGATCACGGCGCGATCGTTCAACTGGAGCAGGAACATGTACGGCGACGGATTCAACGAACGCATCGCTCGATAGATCGATACAGCGTCGGCAGATGTCTCTCGCGAGAAGCACTGCGAGAGAACGACCTGATATGCCTCACCGGCTAGGATCATTTCCTTGATCTCGCGGACGCCCTTCTCGAAATCTTCGCGAGACCAGTTCGACTGGACTCGGGCTTCGGGCTTTGGTCTTTGGGAATTGGGAAGAACGATCGGGTCATTCTCGAGGACGCGGCGGATCTCGGCGTTTCGAGTGAAAGCATTTTCCTTCTCGTCTTCCGCTGCGAGCGTGA
>DATEOJ010000265.1:0-5664 GCA_035274235.1 Pyrinomonadaceae bacterium | reverse complement strand
GCGACGGCGAAGAGCAGGAGAACGAAGAATGAGTTGCGAAGTGTATGCATGTTGTAGATTGGTTGATGGGAGACCTGGTCGCGATCCCAACTAATCGGGATACTGACTCCCCGGAACCATCGCTCCGAGGGCAGGTAGCGGGTCGTTTTATTCCGTAACGTCAACGATCTCGTAACTGGTCGTAATAGTCGCCGTCGGGCGGACCGTCGCCGCTACCGAACAGTACTTCGTGTCCGAGAGGTTTATAGCATCCGCGACCGCTTTTTCCGATACGCTACGCCCGTGCACGATATGGTGAACGTGGAACGCGACGAACTTCCGGGGGTGCTCTTCCGCTCTTTCGCCGGTTACTTCAACCTGGTAGTTCACGACGTCCTGACGTTTTTTCTCGAGGATCGAGATCACATCGGCTGCCGTGCAAGCCGCGACGGACACCAAAAGCATCTCGAGCGGACTCGGTGCCGCTCGCCTTTCACCTTTCGTGTCAATAACTTGAGCCCGACCGCTGGGCGGCACTCCAACGAAAAAGTCGTCACCGGCATAACGTACGGTCGCCTTGTAGGTATTTCCCGACATAGAAAAAATCCTTCTCTTAGATGGCCGAAGTTGAGAGAATTCTAGCATAGGGTCGGAACCGCCCCGGCCGTCGGGGAAATCGAACAACTTCTGGAATGGAAAATGCTTCAAATTCCTGCGGCTTAAGAGTCGCTCGCACTGATTTTTTGGAGATAACTTGAGATGAGACGCCCCAGCATTCCTTTTGTGATCGCGGTAATGATCGTTGTCGTTACCGGTGTGGCCTTACAGGCTGACGCACAGCGACGAAATGAGCGACAGATCCGCGACCAACTCCGCACTCTCAATGCGCAGGTCGACGAATTCCAGTCTCTCCTTGATCAGCAGCTTCGGAGCAGCTCGGCACCGCAGCAGCAGGTTGATGACATGCATGACGGCGTCCGTGGTTTGCAGACCCAGGTCGACGACTTCGAAGAGAATCTAAACAACCGTCGCGACAACCGCGACGACGTGCGGGCCATCATCATGTCGGCTATCGGTGTCGATTCGTTTCTAATGGCAAATCCGCAGAACCGCAAGATCGATACGAGCTGGCAAGACGTTCGCACGACGATCGAAAATCTCGCGACTAACTACGGTGTCAATCCGGATTGGAAGACCTCGGCCGGAAATTCTTCGCATAAACAAATCTCACCGTCGAACGCCCCTAAGATTCAGGCACCTCCGGCAACGAGACGGGCCGCGTCGAACAGTGACGCTACCCAGGGGACGGTGCGGATCCCCGGCTTGAATGGAACATATTCTCTCGACGCCGGTCGTAGCGATTCGACCGACCAGATCATCGCGGAAACCAATGTCGGTGAGAATGATCGCGCGGATCTGCAATCGAAGCTTGCTCCTCCCGGATTGTTCTCGCTCAGTGTCCGGGGAACAACGATCACGTTGACCTCGTCTACTGGATCGGCGACCAAGTTCGTTGCCGACGGTCGCGACAAAACCCAAAACATTAACGGTAAGAGTGTTCGCGTACGGGCGACACTTCGCGGCGAAGAACTGACGATCGCTACTCTGAGCGGCGAGAATGATTACACGGTGGTCTACACGCCGATCGACGGCGGGCGCGGACTGAAGGTTACGCGTCGCGTGACGACGGAATATTTACCTGAGACCGTTTTTGCCGAGAGCGTCTATCTGAAAACCGACTTTGCGGGAAACACCTCGAGCGTTGATGACACGGCGAGTGCCGATACGACCGCTGTCGATAACCAACCGGGCGCTGATAACCAACCGGCTGCCGACGACAACTCGAGTGCGGATCAAAGTAGCGACTCAAACAGTCAGGATGCCCCGGGAACTTACTCGAGCAGTGATCCAAACGATAACGGCGCATCGAACGCACCCAATCCATCGGTCAGCCAACCGCGCTCCGGCAACTTCATCGTTCCGCATGGGATGGTGATAACCGGAATGCTTGAGACTTCGATCGACACAAAAATTTCGCAGAACAACGACCGGTTCAAGATGGTGATCCAATCACCGAATGACTTTCGCGGGGCGACGGTCGAAGGTTATGTGACCGGTGTCAAACGTTCGGGACAAGTCAGCGGGCGTTCGAACGTGACACTCAATTTCGAAACGATCACACTTCGCAACGGAGTGAAGTATGACTTTGCCGGATACCTGCAGGCGATCAAGGACGCGAAAGGAAAGACGGTGAAAGTCGATAGCGAGGGGACGATCAGAGGCAGCAGTCAGACAAACGGAATGCTAAAGCGTGGTGGTCTGGGAGCAGGCTTAGGCGCCATTATCGGCGCGATCGCCGGTGGTGGCGGCGGTGCGGCGATCGGTGCCGCGATCGGCGGTGGCGTCGGCGCGGGTTCAAAGGTGATTCAGGGTCGCGAGGATGTGCAGCTTAGCAAGGGCTCGATGATCACGGTGCAAGCGTCGTCATCGATTCGCGACAACAAGACTCTCAGCAAGAAGTAATGATCGAGATCGAGTGTTCGCTGCTGGAAGGCAGTGAACGAGGGCTCTATAGGAGCGGCACCTGGGAAGCCGCTTCTATAGAGCCCCTTTTGATTTTGGATTTTGGATTTTGGATTTGGGATTGCGGATTGCGGATTGCGGATTGCGGATTGCGATCATAGTAGGCCTAGTATATTAGCCGCAGATCACGCTGATTACGCAGATCATCTACTTGGCTGATCTGCGTTATCTGGGTTATCTGAGTTATCTGAGTTATCTGCGTTATCTGCGTTATCTGCGGCCAATGTTCGCAACCATTCGAGTGTGCTTTAATAACGACGATGCGCGAGTTGCCGGAAGAGATCGAACAGTACCGCGATGTTAAGTGGCGACGCGAGGACGCGCTCAAGATCGAGACTGCTGAAGAAGCTGAGACTATGATCGAGGACATCGGTCTCTGTCTCGCACTTACCGACGCGCGAAAGAACCTTCCTTCAATCTACATCGCCATTTGCGGACGTCGGGATGCGCATATGCCGCGGAATGTTCAGAAAGATCCCGAAGCAAGTGCGGCGTGGGTTTTGAAAGACGAGATCATGGAGCGCGGTCGCGTCTATTACGCCAAACTTATCAAGGGACATTCGATGTTTCTCGGTAAGCGAATGATACCCGTCTTCAATGCGCTGTGGGGCGTGCCGAAGTCAAAAGAAAAAGACGAGCTTTCGGAAAACGCGCGCAAAGTTCTACGTGTTCTGAGACGCGAGTGGGAAATGGCGACGAGTGATCTTCGAGGCGAGGCGAAGATCAAGGAAAAGAGCGATCTGACAAAAGCGATTGACGAGCTTCAGCGGAAGATGAAAGTCGTTCCGCAGCAGGCTCTCTACGTTCCAAAGTTCACATACATATGGACGCTCGCCGAAGCTCGCTTCCCGGAAGAGATGCAAATCAAGTTGACTCGCGAACAAGCCGTCCGCGAACTCGCTCGCTGCTATCTCGAAATGTGCGGGATGACGCTTCTTGGCGATCTATCTCGAGCGTTCGGGTTTTATCGTTGGGAATCGGGCCAAGCGAATCACCAGCTCGTCGACGAGGGATTTGCCGAGCGGCTCGCAACGGGTGTCTATCATCTCGCGTCGCATCGCTTGCGAGGACAAGCAACGTCACTCTAAATAGAAATCTTAGGGGGCTATAGCAGTTAGCCGCAGATTACGCAGATAGCGCAGATTAAGACTATAAAGTTTATCTGCGTCATCTGCGTCATCTGCGGCTAACTGCTATAGCGTCCCCGTGTTTCAGTTGTAGTTCATAGTCATCAAGCTCGCGAAGATCTCGATCCCGTCCCAAAGGTTTTGCAGACGGATGTTCTCGTTCTCTGCGTGTTGGTTGTTGTCGTGGTTTGCTATCGGTACAGAGATCGTCGGTTGGTCGAGAGCCTCGACGATGATCGACAACGGCAGACTACCGCCGAGCGTCGGCATGCGGACGATCGGCTCGGTTGACGCAGCCTGGACGCCATCGACAACCGCGAGCGATATCGGAAGATCCATCCGCGTTCGTTGTGCGTTGTAGCCGCCGGCCTTGTGAACGAACTTCGCGATCATCGGATGAGCAAGACGCTCCTCGTCTGTCGGGTCGTGATCGACGATGTAGAAGCCCTGCGATTCGATGTGACGTTTCAGTTTCGCGACCTGCCGCATGACGTCGTTTCCTTTTACGAGTCGTAGATCCATGACGACATTCGCCGTCGTCGGTATCACGTTACGTGCAAGCGTCCCTACATCACCGCTCTTGAAACCATCGATATTGAGCGACGGTTGATTGATCAACTCGAGCAAACTTTTCCCGCCGCCCTCGGTGTATGCGATGCCTAGCTGGCGTTTGATCTCGTCATCGATCTGCGGCGCATCTTTGAGAGCTCGAAGCTCGCCCGGTCCAAGCGACTCAACGTCGCTCGCCCAGTCTTTGACAGTGATGTTGCCGCGTTCGTCTTTCATCGATGCGAGAAGTCGCGCCAAGGTATTCGCGGGGTTCGGCGACCAATTTCCGTAGTGGCCACTGTGCAGCGGACGAACCGCGCCATAGACGGTGATGTCGACGCTCGTCACACCACGCACACCGAACACGACCTGCTTGCGTCCGGACTGATGCACCGGTCCGTCGCAGACGATGAACGCATCGGCTTTCAATAGCTCTTTGTGCTTCGTCAGGATCTCGCGCAGGTCCGGCGAACCGTCTTCTTCCTGACCTTCAAAAAAGAACTTGATGTTTACCGTCGGTTTTATTTTCTGCGCGATCAACGCATCAAACGCAGTGAGGATCGCGAACACACCTGCCTTGTCGTCGCTCGACGAACGAGCGTAAAGCCGCCATTCCGGATCTATCTTTTCATTCGACTTCGGCAGTGGAATGTTCACACCTCCCTTCTCCGACGCCGCAGATCTCAGTTGCGGTTCCCACGGTTTGCTTCCGGTCCATGCGGCGGGGTCGGTCGGCTGACCGTCGTAATGCGCATAGAAGATGACGGTCTTCGTCACACCGGGCGTCATCCACTCGCCGTAGACGACCGGCGGAACTTTCTTGTCTGCAGCTTCGAGCAAACGCGGCTTGAGTCCGCGCTTCTGCATTTCAGTGACAAGATAGTCGGCGTTGCGTCGGATGTTAAGGGTGTCGGAAGCGACGTTCGGGATCTCAAGGAGTTTGATGAACTCGGTGAGAAGGCGGTGTTCGTTTGCTTGGCGGTATTGGCGGATCGATTGCCCGGGAAGGTTTGCTGCAGCGACCACGATGACAAATAGCGCGACGACGATTTGATTCATTGCGGGTAAGGATACAACAGGATGGCTTCATGCCGCGTGCGGGAAACGAGCGTCTTCGCGGTTAGCGCATTTAGCCGCAGATTACGCAGATGACGCAGATTTATTTTTGTGCGATCTCGTATAGGTTAGTGGCTCCAGTTGGTCTCGAAATACTCAAACCGCGAACACACACGAAAGCTCAGTAAAATAAATCCGCGTCATCCGCGTAATCTGCGGCTAACACTGATAAGGATCTCGAACTTCGGCCTTAGTCCTCGCGCCGAATCAACAAGTGAACAGCTCGTTCGCCCGGTACCCATTTCTCACACTTGTAACCGAGGTCGCGGAGATCGAGTCCGTCGAAGAGTTTCTCGCCGCGACCCATGAA
>DATEOJ010000264.1:0-3323 GCA_035274235.1 Pyrinomonadaceae bacterium | reverse complement strand
CGGCGCTTTACGCCGCGGAAGCCGCGACGTTGCAGGCAGGGATGCCTGCGGTCCAGTCGCGTTGCAGACAGGGATGCCTGCGCTCCAGTCCAGCGGTTGTGCTCGACACCCGGATCGTATTTCGTCAATCAATTCGGTCACCTTTCATTCAATCCGATTTAAAAACCTCTCAGATTGATTGAACTTTTAAGCGCCCGCGACAAAATTTGTAATGCCCCAATTTACACAATTTGTCAGCGCCGACCTCAAGCGACTCGGCAATCCGTCAAATTGAATCTTTGGTGACGTGCCGAATTGACCGACCATTTCACTTTGAATCGAAATGAAAGGTATTACCAAAGGCCTAGATATTAACTGAGGTTTAAAAGCAGGAGAGCCCGGTCGGTTTCGACCAGGCTCCAAAAGGAAGGACAACTGAAGGAACGCTCGGAAGGTGATCAAGCACAGTGGCAAACCGCGCTCGGAGAAGTGGTGGCGGCGGGGTCTCGATTAACTTCATCAAGCTAGCCGCGTCGGTATTAGCACCTACCGTGCCACAGAGTGAGTCCCTCGTCCGAAGTCCAAAGTCTCAGGTCTGCGCTTCACTAAAAGCCTGTATTTATCGAGAGTTCTTACGAAAAGAAAAGATTTGCGGGGCGCTTAAGCCACTTAGAGCGCCCCGCGAAAAGGGGTTTGGTACTTACACTATTTGGAACATCGTTCAGCTTGACGTTGCAAAGCGATAGCATCCTGGTTCTCGGCATCGATCTCGATCGCTGACGCAGCGTAGTTCTTCACCTGCAAGCAATCACCGCGTTCGAGATAGATCTTACCGAGCGAAACATGTGCATCGACCTGCCGATTGTCCCAGAAGATCGCGGTCTTGAATGACGAGATCGCCTGGTCGAGATCACCGCGTCGGAGATGGATCTTGCCGAGGATGAGATAACTCTCGGCACTCATCGGCTCGCCGGCGAGAACGCGACGGATCACCGCCATCGCCTCGTCGTCGTTGCCGTTCTTGTAATGCGTTCGAGCCTGGGCGAGAAGATTTTCGGCTTCGCTAACAGTCGGCTGAACGGGCGATGTGCTTCGCCGGCTCAAGACGACGCTTACGAAATCCTTGCGCTGAGGCTGTTCGACACGAAGCGGGACGTCGGCGATAGTCTTTGATCGAAGCCATTCCTTCTCCAGGTTTGCGTAACGATTGCCGCCGGTCAGGAACGTTCGAGCTTGGTTGTCGAGTGCGGTCGCGTTTGCTGCGTCGTTCTGTTGGACCAACGCTTTCGAGAGAACGTACAAGGCTTCGCCGTCAGTCGGTCTGGACGCGATGATCGAACGAAGCTGGATGGCGGCCTCGGGATAGTTACTTTCAAGGAACAGTGCCAGTCCGTAATTGAACTTAACGTTGAGATCCTCGGGCGACGACTCCGCAGCTTTCTTCAGCAGATCGAGACCCTCCTTCAATAATGCGGCGGTCTTCCCTTCGTTCTTCTTCTCCGCACGCGACGCCTGTACGGCGATCGCACCAAGCGTGTTGTAGACGCTCGTCAACTTCAAATCCTCAGCAAGCGGGCGAAGCACTCCAAGAGCCTGCTCGTAGTTTCCCTGCTGCCACTTTACGAGACCGATATAGAACGATGCCTCTGCAAAGCTCTCGTCATTGCAGTGCGGGATCTTGTTGTCGTTCTTCGCCCGTTCTTTGCACTGCTGGTTTGCGTTTACTACGCGTTCGAATGAATCGACGGCTTCAGAAAACTTACGTTGACCGAGATACAGATGTCCGAGCTCGAGTGCCGCATCGGCGAAAGTTCCGTCAGGCGTAACTTCCTGATAGAGACGCATCGCGTTTCTAAAATAGTTCTCACGGGCTTCGGCCGCCGGAGTTAGCAGACCTTTTATATATCCCTCGAAGGCGCGTGCGGGGACCTTGTTCCCGGATTCGATAAGTTGGTTCTGCGAGAACGGAAGTGCCTTGTCGCGTTGATAAAGGATCTGATACGCAACCTGACCCTGCATCGTCTGCAGGTTCGCGACCGCATCGTTCAAAATGATGTCTCGCTGGATCTGACGACCGTCGACGACCTCACTCAGAAAGCGCCCTTCGTTCACGCGAACGATCTTAGCGGTCAGATTGAGAGTAGCTGCGGTGTCACCCTGCGCCGGGACGATGTTGTACTTTCCGGAAATGAGCAGCGTCGCACCACTCTTCTGTGCGAGTTTGAGTGATGCCGCAAGGCTCGGAAGATTCGTTAGCGGGATTCGAAGACTCTGCTGAAGCACCTTCCTTTCGCTATTCGAAACGACATTCAAGCCTGGGACGCGCAGCAACTCCGACAACGACAGTGCAAAGCTCTCACCGACCCAGTTAAACTCCGGCTTGTCCGACGTGTTCTCGAACGGCAGCACCAGTACGACATCCGTCGCACGCTGCTGTGCCTGGACACCAACGAGCCCGCCGAAGACGAGCAACAAACTCAATAAGCACGCGATCCTTTTCAGCATTTATCTACCCGTAAAACAAAAAATTCGCTTGGGTTGCAAGCGAATCGACGAAGGTCTGATGCGAAAATAGTTTGAAAAGATGGTAACCGGTACGGGATTTGAACCCGTGTTGCCGCCGTGAAAGGGCGGTGTCCTAACCCCTAGACGAACCGGTCAGGGTCGTTCGCAAACGAACTGTAAGGATATCGAGTGAGTTTTTTCTTGTCAAACTTGAATATCCAACGTGGTTTTATCTACATTCGAACGAGTCTATGTTTCTGTTGACCCGTCCGAGTGACGCGCAAGTGAAAGCGTTTCTGAAGAAGTGCGAGTCCTCGCCGTTCTCCTACACGGAGGTCGGCACGTCGGTCGATACGCGGCCGGCAGGCTATAACGTCGACCATAATCGCATCAGGCTCGGTTCCGGGACTGAGCTTTTCGAAAGAGCAAAGACTGCAATACGGCAGTGGAAGATGTTCGATGTGCCTGGTATCGAACTGTGCTATCCCGACACCCCGCTCGAACCCGGTCGCAACGTCGCACCTCTCGCGAGTCATCTCGGCTTCTACTCGTTAAATTCCTGCCGGATCGTGTACGTCATTGACGAACCTGGTCGACTTGGTTTCGCGTACGGAACTTTGGTCGAGCACGCAGAGATCGGTGAAGAGCGATTCATGGTCGAGTATCATCCGGACACCGGCGAAGTTTGGTACGACCTGTTCGCGTTCTCGCGTCCGGGAAATATTTTTGTAAAGCTTGGTTATCCGTATTCCCGTTATCGGCAGAAAAGTTTTTCGACTGGATCGAAATACGCGATGCGGCGTGCGGTGGCGTCGTCCGAGCCATCACCGTAGGAACGT
>DATEOJ010000263.1:0-3266 GCA_035274235.1 Pyrinomonadaceae bacterium | reverse complement strand
CTGATCGTGCAGTTTGGTCTCGCACCAGACCGCCCGATCCCGAACGCATTTGTGCCCTAAGGTTTCGGTAATCCCGGCGCCGTTAACCGCGGATCACGCAGATCACGCAGATCAACCATCTAAGGGAATGTGCGTCATCCGCGTTATCTGCGGTTAACGCACGCCGGACTTTTCGAATTTACCTTCTCAGCATTGAGGTGTTTGTAGACCGACTTCTGCGGCAGTCCGTCTTCGGTCGCAGTTCAAATTCGATGACAGGTTTTATTTCTCATGCGAGCGTCATGCGGGATAACTCGAAGGGAGGGTTGACCTCCGTGTGGGTTGGTTGAAACGCGAACAGTGTAATGCTCGAGTGAGCAGCACGCCGCTTTTTAATTATGCTCTCCTATAAATTCATCCGCCGTACGACATCCTGGAATCGCGGATCGTCTCGGACAGGATCCCATATCGGATCGACCGCCACGAAGGGAGTTACAAAGGATCGCGCGGCGACGGCTTTCTCAAGGGCGTCGAGACATTTTTCCTTCTCACCGGTTATCGCAAAATGCTGCGAAAGACCTAGGTTGTGTTCGGGGCGGGCGATCGCCGCTTGGAGAGTCGATGCCATGTACAGACGTCGAAGAGCCGCTTCGTCCTTTGCTGCAACCAATCGTTCGAGCTCATCGGTTTGATACGCGAAATCGCGACCCTCGCTACGGGTTAGTTTTTGAAGAAAAATATCCAGCCCGGCGCTCTCAAGAAAATATGAATTGCCGTTTTTGAATCGGACTTTTGCGAGTCGCTCATGCGCGTTGCGAAAGGTCGGATCAACTTCGATCACTTGTTGGAGCTCGGCCTGCGCTGATTGGTATTCGTGCTTGAAGTAATACAACTCGGCGATGTCGGTCCGGATGACGAGCGCAGTCGGATCGAGGTCGAGAGCTTTCTTCATCTCGGCTATCGCCTCATCGTGCTTGCCTCGAATCGACCAATAGACGCCGAACCAATGATGCGCTTTGGACGAATCGGGCGAGAGTTCGATCGCCTTGCGCAACGACGATTCGGCGCCCTGCCAATCCCAACGATGGAACATCTGTAGGAAACCCCGAGTCGCGTGTGCTTCCGACAACTCCGGTTCGAGCGCGATCGCTTTACTCAATGCGCTTTCCGCAAGTTCTGTTTCGTATGTGAATGCGTAGTGATCGGCAATACCGACGTAGGCGAGGGCGAACGACGGATCGAGTTCGATCGCCTTCTGATAAAACGCGAGCGAGTCCGCGGTCCAATTGCGCTTGAGCCACTTCTCACGACCGGCCAGATACAAGTTATACGCATCGGGATTCGTGGTCGGACGCTTCTCTACGAGACGTGCGTCGTTAGCATCAAGTTCGGATATCAGCGCGTGGGCGACACGTCTCGAAACGAGGTCCTGCAGCTTGAGGATATCCGCATTCGCTTCGTCAAAACTCTCGGCCCAAAGCTGATCGCCGCGTTGAACGTCGAGGAGTCGGAGGTTTACGCGTACGCGGTCATCGACAGTCTGGATAGTGCCCTCGAGAACCGCATTGGTCCGGAGGTCACGAGCGAACGCGATCGCGTCTTTTCCGCTTGCGTCATATTTTTCTACCGCGCTAAAGGGCCGTATCGCGAACCGGTTCAACCTTCCAAGCCGTCCGATGAGCGAGTCAGTAAGTCCGAGTGCGAGTGTCCGGGTCTTTTCGTTTTCGTTGAGAGTCTTTAGCGGGAGGATCGCGATCGAGTCGATCGTCATCGCCGGACGCGATGCCGGAGACGTAAGTTGCCAAACTCCGATAATGCCGGTCACCACAATCAGAACGCTTGCGACAGTGACGGTCTTCCACGTGAACCATCGTCGATTCGGAGCAGGTTCAGTCGAGGTGACACCAAGATCCCGCAACGAGTCTTCACTGATCTCGGTCAACAACTCGCGCTCGAGAATCTCGTGTTCAAAGATGATCGCATCATCGACAACTCGAGTTTGTCCGGCAAAACGATAACCGCGCCGCGGTATCGTTTGGATCAGCTCGGCCTTTAGTTCGAGCTCACGAAATGCTTTTCGGAGGTGGTGGATGTTCTGCGTGAGAACCCCTTCTTCGACAAACGAATCCTGCCAAACCCGGTCCAGCAATTCTTCCTTTGTTACGACCTGTCCGCGCTTCCGGACTAACTCACACAGCAGTTCAACCGCCTTGCTTGGAAGGTGAACAGGCTCGTCGGCGCGCCAAAGGACCTTCTTTTCGAGGTCGATCCGAAAATCCTCAAACGCCACTAAGTGTTTGGAATCAGAAGCCATAACGCCGGGAAGAAATCTTTAAGAAAGTAATAAGAAAAACAAAAAGACTTTTCCTTGCCCCAGGGTTAGAACTGCATCACGCCCATAAGTGTGCTGGGAAGTTTATCCGATGCAATGTCGAAAGCCAAGAAAATATTTCTCGTTCGAGAAAGGCGCGAGACCTGGCGATTCAGGCTCGAAAAGAAACGTTGTGGGTACTGCGATGAATGCGCGGGCGAGACATTGTGGTTGACATTAACCGAGGCGGCGCAGATCGCAGCTATGACCGATCGCCAAATGTTTCGATTGGCAGACACGGCAAAGATCCATCACAAGGATTCTGACTCGGGTGCGTTCATGATCTGCGATCGATCACTCGAATTAGAGATGACAGGTAGTGACAAGGACGTGAGTTCACGGTCGCGAAAGGAGGTTAAGGAATGATTCGCCAAAAATACTGCAGTTTTTTGATTTCGCTGATTCTGCTTTCTCAATTTCAAATCGCCGCCTGGGCGCAAGTTTGTACCCCGCCGCCGACAGGCCTCGTCGCATGGTATAAGGCCGAGGGCAACGCGAATGACAGCTCGGGAACTGGCAATCACGGCACTCTCGGAACTGCCTCGATCAGCTCCGGACATGTCGGTCAGGCGTTTAACTTTACAGCTCAGAATGAGTCTGTCGTTCTACCGAACAACGCTTCAATGTTTCCGCTGACCTCGCTGTCCATAGAAGGATGGATAAGACCGCTCGACTACGCGGGTTGTTCAGGAACCTATCGAATCTTTCACACCGTTCAGTTCTCTCCTCTCCGCGGATATGCCACTTTCATCAACTGCCCGACCCAGAAGCTGATCGGTGCCCTCTTCGACTCGGCGGGTACCACGGAGGCGGTCGTTTCGAATGCATCCACACCGACCGGAACGTTTTCACACTTCGCCATGACGTGGGACGGCGCGAGTTTGAAGATGTACGTCAACGGTGTCCTCGACAATAC
>DATEOJ010000262.1:0-4290 GCA_035274235.1 Pyrinomonadaceae bacterium | reverse complement strand
GACCAACTTCAAATCAGTTCGAAACGCCGCTGCAACGCTTATCGCGATCATCGCCGGCACGATTACAGCCTTTGCCGACGCACCGGCAAATGACAATTTCGCAAACGCGACGTTCCTCGGGAACGCCGCCGCTACACGGATCACAAACACGAACGAGGGAGCGACGAAGGAAACGGGTGAACCGGATCACGGGTTCAATGCGGGGGGAAGTTCCGTTTGGTACAAGTGGACCGCATCGAGTAGAAGATTGACGCAGTTCTCCACGGTTGGTAGCAGCTTCAACACTCTTCTGCATGTATACACCGGTTCTTCCGTTGACAATCTGACGGCCGTCAGCGGGAGCAACGACGTCTCGTTCGCCACCTTGCAGAGCTTTGCTAGCTTTTTTCCAGAACCAGGGGTCACTTACTACATCGCCGTTGACGGCGTAAAGATCGGTTCGCTACCGGCCGAGACAGGCTTGATCAAACTGAACATCGGGCCGGCCATCAATCGTTCGTCAACTGACTTCGATAGGGATGGACGTACCGACCTCACCGTCTATCGCCCGTCGGACGGAAACTGGTATGCGTACGAGAGCTCAACCGACCAAGCCAGCATCCTGAAGTGGGGAATCGACGGCGACATCCCCGTATCCGGCGCACTTTTAAACTTTGGTTTGGTTGCTGACAACATCATCTATCGACCTTCGACGGGAGTCTGGTATATCCGTTATAGAAATCAGCCCAACAATCCGGTCGCCATTCTTCAGTTCGGATTGCCGGGCGACATTCCTATGACCGGCAGCTTTATAGAAGGAGTGTTGCCCGATCTCGCCGTGTTCCGACCCTCAAATGGAACATGGTATTACCGGACCATTCCATCGCCGGCAGGTTCGCTCGGAGGCGAGCCAATACCGCCCGATCCTAATTTTGGCCAGGTCCAGTTCGGTCAAGCCGGTGATATTCCGGTAGCGGGCGACTACACCAACGACGAGATGACCGACTTCGCCGTCTATCGTCCATCGACCGGTGTCTGGTACATCCTCCCGCACCTGCCGAACGGTATGACTGGCGCTCCGCGTCAGGTTCAGTTCGGAATTCCGGGTGACAAACCGGTCCCGGGGGATTATGACGGTGATGGCCTGATCGATCCGGCGATCTACCGACCTTCGACCGGCACGTTCTGGGTCCTCCGCAGTTCTGACAACGCGCAGCATCCTATCCGGTGGGGGCTTGCTACGGACATTCCTGCGGCGGGTGATTACGACGGCGATGGCATATTCGACTTCGCGGTTTTCCGTCCGTCTGATGGCAACTGGTACATCTATCACTCGGGCAGTCAGCAGATCAGGATCCAGCACTTCGGATTGAACGGCGACATTCCGGTGACCTCAAACGTTCGGTGATAGAACGCTGGGTGACGCTCCTGTATAGGTTAACTACCGATTCGGATCTCGACCGTCGGTTCAGCAATGTCCGGCAATGCGGTGAGCTGTTGGCGAGATCCGAAGTGAGGCGGGTCAGGTCGCGACTTACCATGTTTGGAAGAGCGATGGACCTGCCTCAGGCCGATGGAGGAAACCGGTAAACCGGCGCTTGTAGACTTGAACCGCTGGCCGGAGGGCGGGAGGACGACCGACAAATGACACACACTGAAGTTTTCAAAAACTGTTTCGTATGCGACTACAAGGAGGTGACCGCCGCTCTGTCGTGTCCGAAGTGCGGCAAACCGCTCCAGACCGAATCTACGATCCGCGTTTTCGGCGGCGTGCTTTCGTTCCTCGGATTGCTGCTGATCGCGCTCATGTCGTTCGTTATCAAGGGCGTCGGAACCGCGAATCGTATCGACCGGCCCGGACATTATGGCGAGACTGCACGCAATGCTCCATCAGAAGGCCTGGTCTATTTTATTCTGATCGCGGTTTTGCTGATGGGTGTCTCGACGTTGCTCGCCGGTGGCTGGATGGTCGTCACAGGCAGGCGTAATTTGAAACTCCTTTGGTTGATGATCGGTTTCGGGTTAGCACTGAGCGGGTTTGCGTATATCTTCGCCGGTTTCGTGTCCTGACGCCGACGATTTCGCTTAATTGACGTCGGACGGTAGAATATTCGGTTTGCGGCAGATACGTCGCAGACCGAATTTTCATTTATATGTTGCAAGCTGGAATTGTAGGACTCCCGAACGTTGGAAAATCGACACTCTTTAACGCGCTGACCGCACAAGAGGCGGCGCTCGCGGCGAATTATCCGTTCGCGACCATCGAGCCGAACGTCGGAGTCGTGCCCGTGCCCGACGAACGTCTCGAACCTTTGGCGAAGATCGTCAAGAGCGACACGATCGTCGCGGCGACGGTTGAGTTCGTCGATATCGCCGGTCTGGTGCGCGGTGCGTCAAAGGGTGAGGGTTTGGGGAATCAGTTTCTCGCGAACATCCGCGAGACTCATGCCGTCATTCAAGTCGTGCGATGTTTCGAGGACGAGAATATTATTCACGTCGAGGGATCTGTTAACCCCGTCCGCGACATCGAGACCATCCAGATCGAACTCGCACTAGCTGATCTCGCCTCGTGCGAGAAGCGTCGCGACAAGGCAACGCGTGCTGCGAAGTCGGGCGGTGACAAGGACGCGAAGCGTGAACTCGAGATCCTCGACAAGATCCAGCCGGTTCTCGAAGAAGGCCGGCCCGCTCGTGCTGCCGATCTGACCGACGACGAGCGTGCGATCGTAAAGGGTTGGTTTCTTCTTTCGAGTAAGCCAACGATCTACGCAGCGAATGTCGATGAGGGGTCGCTTGCGGATCCTGATTCGAACCCGCATGTGCAAACCGTAAAGCAACAAGCCGCGGCCGAGAACGCGGACGTTGTTGTGATCTGCGCAAAGCTTGAGGCGGAGTTGGTCGCACTCGAGGCCGCGGAACGAAAAGAGTTTCTCGAAGCTCACGGTGTCACCTCGAGCGGTGTCGACGAACTTATCAAGGCCGCGTATCACATGCTCGGCCTAATGTCGTTCCTGACGGCGGGTGAGAAAGAAGTTCGCGCGTGGACCATTCCGATCGGGACAAAGGCGCCGCAGGCCGCAGGGGAGATCCACACCGACATCGAGCGCGGCTTTATTCGCGCCGAGATCGTGTCTTACCACGCGCTGACCCAGGCCGGGAACTACGCCGCCGCCCGTGAACAGGGGCTTCTACGGCTTGAGGGAAAGGAATACGTCATGCAAGAGGGAGACATTGTGAACTTCCGATTCAATGTATGACGTTCACGTGACAAAGGTCACATTTTCCGGCTTCAAGCGACAGTCATAATAAACGCGGTGTACGCTCATTCGATAAAAATTAGGCTCACTGCAGTGTTCGTAGTCGCGTTCATCTGTTTGAACGCAGGCGGTGCGGTATGCGTGGCGTATTGCCAGTCGATGCTGCAGG
Organism: Pyrinomonadaceae bacterium; assembly: GCA_035274235.1. Classification (GTDB taxonomy): domain Bacteria; phylum Acidobacteriota; class Blastocatellia; order Pyrinomonadales; family Pyrinomonadaceae; genus OLB17. The sequence goes on along the minus strand of DATEOJ010000262.1, from coordinate 885 downwards.
CCGCGGACTCTGCCGAACATTGCCCGCTAAAGAAGACCGACTCGCATTGTAATAAGAAATCGAATCTCGAGTCGGACGCGACCGCGATCGGTGGAGACGAGATCTTCTGCTGCTCGGTAACGGTCGGGTTTCTCCCGGCCCCGACAGAAACGCCTTACCGTTTCGTCTCAGTTATTTTGGCTCCGGTTGTTGTGACGCCGGCGTTAGAACCATTCCTCGTATCAACCCAAGGTTTTGAATCGAGTTTCGACTATCGCGGACCGCCTCCGCTTGATCGCCGGATCGAACGAATCAAACACCGCCTACTCCGGATCTAGAGCACACCTGCGCGTTTCTTTCGCGGCCGTCCCTCCGACGGTCATATCGTAGGTTATTGATTACGGAGAAATAAAATGAAAAAGAGAACTATCGCGACGCTTGTCGTCCTTGCGCTATTTGCGCTGACGATGGCTGCGTTCGCATATACGAAAACTAGTAACGTCGTCGCTGAAAAGTCATGTTGCTGCAAATCGGGCGATTCTTGTCCGATGAAGTCGAAAGACGATAAAGGCGGCGAGCATTCGAAGATGTCGTGCTGTAAGAAGCACGGTGACGAACATGCAAAAGCGGAAGGTCACTCATGTTGCGGCGATTCATGCCCGATGAAAAAGGGCGAGAAGTCCGCTACGGCTAATGCATCGGCCGACGACACACATTCGTGCTGTGGATGCTGCGGCGATTCGTGTCCGATGAAGAAAGATGGAGCGACCGCGACGTCGGCGACAGACGGAAAGAGCTGTTGCGACGATTGCGATTGCTGTAAGGATAAGGACAAGGGTAAGACGTCGGTTTAGACGTAACGAGGCCGCCGGAAGGGCGGCCTCTTTTCATAGCTCCGTTAGGAGC
>DATEOJ010000261.1:0-11031 GCA_035274235.1 Pyrinomonadaceae bacterium | reverse complement strand
GGTGTGGGGCGCCGATTACACCGAGCAGACCGAATATCTCCGCGTCTTCATCGGCAACCTTCGAAAAAAGGTCGAGCCCGAACCGTCTCACCCGCGCTACATCGTGACCGAACCCTGGGTCGGATATCGCCTCATACCCTCGCCGGCGACTTTATAAAACCTTTACGTCTTATTTACCCGCGTCTTACGACTCGGTGCGTATTCTCACGTTAGCGAGGTCGCAAAGTGAAAAATATGCACGCAACTCTATCGCGAACGACCGCGGGTTCGACGGACCGACTTAACTTTGAACGAGCAGGATCCGGCTGGTTATGGCTGCTGATACTAGCGATAGTCGGCAGTGCGGGCTGTCTTCTTTCAGGGTTAGCGATCTCGATTCTTGCGGCGGTGCACGTTCTTGAGTCATCGCACAAGCTCGCATATGTTGCTGTCGCGCTGTTGTCCGGATTTTTTCTGCTGATGTTCCTTGCGTCGCACTCGATGGATCGACTCGCGGCAAAGGAGAGGTCGGCCCGTATTGAAAAACTCACGCCGGGTTCAAAAGATTATCTCGATCAGACGTAGAACAGGCTGTTAGCCTGTTCTATCTGACCAACAATGAATAAGACCGACGGCAGCTGCACCGACAGGCTAACAGCCTGTGGTACGGGGCACGGCTGTCTTACGCGTTAGGCAGTAATGATGACGGCTTTTGTTCCGGTGAGTTCGGAGAAGTCTTTTGTGTAGATCGTATCAACGCGACGGATGCGGCCGATCACTTCGACGAGGTCTTGCGTCGAGATAAATCCGCTTTCGACGTGTGCGATCGCCCAGCTCTTGATGTGCGACGCTGTTCGGAGAGTTTCCTCAAACAAGCGAAGATATTGCGACTTCGTCTCGATCGGCATACCGAGCTTTCCGATCCGCGTCTGTTCGACGTCGCCCCAGAAATCGTCGCCACCTCGAAGCCACTCCTCACGCCAGAGCATGCGGTCGGATAGTCCTCGCATCGATCCTGCCCCGGAGGAAGGCAGACGGAGAAACATTAGATCCGCAAAACTCTCGGCGATGAACTCGTTCGGTGTCTTGTTCTGACACGTGTTGTTCTGTCCGTTGTTGATGGGTTCCGGTAGTATCGTCCAAAGACGGCGGTAAACGGTCGAAAGAGGCTGCCGCAACTCTAGCGTATCGGCGTTGAACGACATGACATAATCGCCAACCGCCATCGCGAGACTAGCGCCAACGGCAAAAGAGATCGGCGACTGCAGACGCTCGAGATTTCGACGCACATTATCGAACCACCAGGAATCAGTCTCATTGAACCATGTTCGAAGCGCGGGATTGTTAAGTTTGTGGCGGGGAACGTAAACGTCCTCGAGAACGTTGTTCACATCTTCGTCTGAAAGCCGCTCGCCATTGTTCTGAATCGCGGCGACCGCCTTCGTCCACGACGATTGAAGGAGATCGTTGGCAAGTACGCGAACCTCGCGCCGCTTCAGATACGCCCCGAGGGTCGGTTCGCCCGTAAAAGGCATCGCGATCGATTTGAAGTCCAGGCGTCGGAGAATATTCAGCTCGAAGCCGAGCCAACTGGTTGGTGTCGCTTTTGTGACTAATGTCATCGAACTTATGAAAATCTATATCTCTTTTCTTCGACCGGCTCGGGTTTAGCAGCAGAATCTGTTGCCAAATAGGCAACAGGGTCGATCGACAAAAATGCCTTGACGACTCTCGGGTCAAACTCTAATCCGGCCCATTCAGTCATGTAGTGCTTTGCCTCCTGGTCCTGCATCGCGTGCCGTCGCGGACGATCGTCCGTCAACGCTGCATAGCTATCGGCTACACGAAGTATCCGCGCGGCGAGCGGTATCTGTTCGCCTTCGAGAGCGTCGGGATAGCCTGCCCCGTTCCACCACTCGTGATGCCACCTGACAAGAAGCTGAACGCCGCGAGACATTCCGCGTCGGGCAACTTCCTGTTCGCCGATCACCGGATGGCGCTGCATATCGAGAAATTCGTCCGGTGTGAGAACGCGACTTTCTTTTATGTACTCGCGATTCATGACCAGTTCGCCGATGTCATGGACGAGGGCGGCCTGCTGCATGAAGAAGCGGTCATGCGGAGCGAGATTGAATTCTTTTGCGATCGCATCGGCGATAGTTGCGATCCTCAGGCCGTGCGGATGTCCGTAGCCTTCGAACTCATCCATCTCGGACGAGATCTCCAGCAACTTTTCATCAAAACGCGATTCGGCCGCGAGCGTGCCTTGCATAGGTGAATAGTTTCCGGTTTTGCGATTGAAGTTTCAAGCGCGGCGGGTAATGCGTCAGATAAGGCTACTGAACGTCGGCGGTAGGCTGAAGCTTGGACAACATTCTCATCGCCTCCGAATTCCCCGGAATCACTTCCAACAGACGATTTAGCTCACCGATGGCGCGTTTTGCCATCTTCATCTCGACAAAGAACTCAACAAGCATCATGCGGATCTTTGCATTCTTGGGATCGAGCTTGACCGCGGCCTGCATTTCCGCCTCAGCTTTGTGATGCTGCTTGTCAAGATACGACAAGGCCTTGCCGAAGTAGGCGTGGTAAAGAGCGTTTTGAGGACTGTAGTGCACTGCGCGAGCGAAATGACCGGCAGCGGCGGCGTACTCCTCTTCGTTCATTGCCTCGACGGCCAGTTCGAAACTCTGTAGTCCCTGTTCCGCCTGCCGCTCCTCGGGCGACGCTGCCTCGTCCGGTTTTGCAATTTTATGCTTCTCGCGGAACTGGGCTTCTTTAGCCATCTTGAGGTTGTAGCTTTCTCGTGTGTCGTCGCTCTTCAACGTCTCGTAAGCGTGAGCGATCTCTGTAAACGCCGACTGGATACGTCGTAGACTTGCGGCGTCCTCTCGATGAAAGCGGTCGGGGTGAAAGAGTTTTGCGAACGCGAAGTAAGCGTTCTTTATCTGTCCACGCTGAGCCTTTTTCTCCAGACCGAGAACTTCGTAAAGCGTATTCGCGTTTTCGACTTGTGCAAGATATTCGTCGAGCGTGATCGTAGCCTCGGCAGTCTTTGCGGCGTCGTCGGTAGCTGTCGACTTTGCCTCAGGCTTCTCGACTTTTGTCACACTCTTGATCAGCGAGAGCTTTGCGCTCCGGATCTCCTCGATCTTCGTCGTGGAGAAAGCTGCATTCCAATCTCGTCGAACGAGAAACCCACCGATCCACAACACATATAACGCCTGCAGCATGCCGCCGTCCGGGAGCGAGCAGTGCGGTCGAAGCTCGCTGATCGTGTGCTTCGAATCGTTGAAACAATCAAGCACGTAAGTCTCATGCGCCTGCAGCATGATGCTCGTCGGTCGGCTTGAAGTGGGAATTAAGGCTTCCTCAACACTCCGGAAACGATACCCGATCACATCGGACGGCATGCACCGGGCATAGTCGACCAGAAGTCTATCGGTATCGACCTGATACACGAGATCGTCGCGAAGCCGCGCAAGAGGGCTGAAGTGCCATTCGCCCTCATTCCATGTGAGTGTGTGTACAACGATCGCCTCGAGCTGAGCGATGGTTATTTCATCGAGTTCCTCTTTTTTGAAGATCTCCTTTTGGACCAGCCGCTGACCAAGTTCCATGTCGTTGGCGAGGTCGGGGAACTGGGAAAGCGTCTTTTGATCGATTCGTTTTCGGGTAAGAAGAATATTGAAGAGACGCAGCTCGCGGGAATTCGAAACGGCATAGATAACCGCCCCGTCCCTAAAGTAGAAGACACACTTTTCATTTCCCTTGGACGCCCGCATGCTTCCGCTTAGGCCGGCCTGCTTGATCTCCACAAGCAGTTCGGCAAACGGGTATGCCCGGAAATCTCCCTTTAATTCGAGGTTTTGCTGCTGTGTCATTGGAGAATTCGGCCAGGAATGGTGTGGGGGCCGTCGAAGAATGATAACAAATCCGGTCGTCCGATGTTAAGGATTAATTTCGCTAAACGAACGGTTTGACAGCCCGAAAACAACCTGCGAAAGTTTTTTCAGCGTGACAAAAGATATCGAAATTCGCGAGTGCACGACACTCGATGAGCTTGCTGCATGTGTCGACCTCCAGCGGGAAGTCTTTGCCCTGCCCGAGATAGAGATTTCACCTGTGCGGCACTTTGTTGTGACCCGTAACGCGGGCGGTTTTATTCTAGGAGCGTTCGCAGACGGTGAGTTGATCGGGTTTGTGCTGAGCGTACCCGCTTTCCTTCGCGGCGAGAAGGCCTTCTATTCGCACATGACCGCGGTTCGCGGCGGCTATCAGGGTTCCGGGATTGGCGCTCGGCTGAAGTGGGCCCAGCGTGACCGAGCTCTTGATTACGGCGTTAAGTTCATCAAGTGGACGTTCGAGCCGGTAAAAGCGCGGAATGCGTTTTTCAATCTCGAGAAATTGGGTGCGATGGTCACGCAGTATGAAGAGAACTTCTACGGCGTCGATTATTCCGCGGACGAAAAGATCGGTCTTGCGAGCGACCGGCTCTTCGCCGAATGGCACCTCGAGAGCGAGAAGGTCGAGCGGCTTCGCGCAGGCGAAACCTTTTCGGAAGATCGTGAACCAGACGAGCGTATTATCGTGCCCGTGAATTGGGCTGAGCTTATTAAAACTCCGCAAGCGGCGCTCGGAGAGCAACTGCGAATCCGTGGTGAATTTCAGTCGGCGTTTGCAAACGGATTAGTCGGTCGCGGATTCGTTCGCGATGAGATGCGGCCGGAGTATCTGCTTTACAAGGGTTGAAAGGAAGGTTTTCTTCAGTGACAAGTTGCAAGTGACAAATTGCAAGGAACCAACTTATCACTTGTCACTTGCACCTTGTCACTGAAGAGAATCGATTAGGACTCGCATGACAAACTTCTTCATCGATCCCGATATTCGCAAGGCGAAAACGCTGTTGTCGAGTTTTTATCTCGATGAGGAGAACTTCGAGCTCGCGAAAGAGAAGATCTTTGCGAGGACATGGCAGTTTGCAGGGCATGTAGATGAGTTCGAAAGTCTCAAGCCAATTACGCTGCTCCCGGGAATTCTCGACGAACCGATCCTTTTTTCAAAAAGCGGTGAGGAGATCCATTGCCTGTCGAACGTCTGTACTCATCGCGGGAAGATCCTCGTCGAAGAAGAATGCAAGGCGAATCTGATCCGCTGCGGTTATCACGGACGACGCTTTGATCTGGGTGGGAACTTTCTATCGATGCCTGAGTTTGAGGGCGTCGAGAATTTTCCGAGCGAGACGGACGATCTAAGAAAGATCGACTTCGCAAAGCGAGGCGGATTTCTTTTTACATCGGTTGACCCGATAGCGACATTTGCGGAGTTTGTCGATGACGCCGCGCCGCGTCTCGAGGATGTCGAGCCCGCGGGGCTCAAGCTTGTCTCGACGAACGAATACGAGGTCAACTCCCACTGGGCGCTCTACTGCGAAAACTATCTTGAAGGGTTTCACATCCCGTTCGTTCACAAGTCGCTCAACGAGGTAGTCGACTACGGCAGCTATACAACCGAGACCTTCCGATACTCGAGTCTCCAGACCGGGTTCGATTCCGATGGCCGGGTGGTGGGCCGGTATCTCTTCATCTTTCCGAACCTCATGTTCAATTTTTATCCGTGGGGAATTTCGGTGAATGTTGTCCGACCCGTGTCTCCGACGAAGAGCGTCGTGGAGTTTCTGACGTATGTCTCCGACGCATCGAAGATCGGCAGCGGTGCCGGAGCAGACCTCGACCGCGTTGAACTTGAGGATGAGGCTGTTGTCGAAAGCGTCCAGCGAGGTATTCGTTCGAGGTTCTACGAACACGGGCGTTACTCGCCGACGCGAGAGCAGGGAACGCATCACTTCCACGGACTGATCGCAGAATTCATGGCTTGAACTTTTCTTTCCGTGTTTTCCGTGTATTCCGGGGTTAGGTTCTTTAACCGCGGAAAACACGGACGAAGATATTGACCAATGGCGAAAATAGAAAAAGAGATCACCGACCTTCGTGGCGAGATCGAACGGCATAATGAACTCTATTACCAGGAAGCCACGCCCGAGATCTCCGATTTCGAATTCGACCAGCTCCTCGAAAAGCTAAAGCAGCTCGAAACCGAACACCCCGAACTGATCACGCCTGATAGCCCGACTCAACGCGTCGGTGGAAAGGCGGACAGTCTTAAACCATTCGTACACAGCGTCCCATTGATGTCGCTCGATAATTCGTACGATCTCGACGACTTGAAGGCATTCACCGAACGGTGCGAGCGAATGGCGGAGGGACGAAAGCTCGAGTATGTTGCGGAGCTTAAGATCGACGGTTTGAGCGTCGCGCTTCATTACGAGAATGGAGTTCTTGTCGCCGGAGCTACTCGCGGTGATGGTTCGCGTGGCGACGATGTCACGCCGAATGTGCGGACGATCAAGAAGATTCCGCTGCGTTTGAAAAAGGACAAACCCGCGACCGCCGAAGTGCGCGGCGAGGTCTTTCTATCACGAACCCAGTTTCAAAGAATCAACGCTGAGCTCGAAATGCAGGGCGAGAAGACGTTCGCAAACGCACGCAACAGCGCGTCGGGGACGCTGCGTATGCTCGACTCGGCGATCGTTGCATCGCGCAAGCTCGATATGTTCCCGTATGACGTTCTTAAGGGAACGCAGAAGATGTTTCCCAGTCACTTTGAAAACTTCACGTGGCTAAAGGAGAACGGCTTTCACGTGAACCCGAATGTACGACTTTGCGAGAACTACGACGATCTCGTGAAGTTCATCGAGGAGATGGAGCCGAAACGCGACGATCTGGATTACGAGATCGACGGTGTCGTAGTAAAGGTCAACTCGACCGCGCTTCAAGAAGAGTTCGGTGCGACGACAAAGGCACCACGCTGGGCGATCGCCTACAAGTATCCTGCGAGACAAGCGACGACAAAGTTGCTCGATATTCACGTACAGGTCGGACGGACCGGAGCACTGACACCGGTCGCGAATCTCGATCCGGTTCTTCTCGCGGGGACTACGGTCGCACGTGCGTCGCTGCACAACGAGGACGAGATCAAGCGTCTCGATATCAAGATCGGTGACACAGTACTGATCGAGAAGAGCGGCGAGATAATCCCGCAAGTACTGAGCGTGGTCACGTCGAAACGTGACGGCACTGAACGCGAGTACGAGTTTCCGACGAAATGTCCCGAGTGCGGTTGGGATGCGATTAGACCAGAAGGCGAGGCCGTTCGCCGTTGTACAAACCCCGAGTGCCCGGCAAAGGTGATGGCTCGTATCGGCTACTTTGCATCTCGGAAGGCGATGGACATCGAGGGTCTCGGATGGGTTCTGATCGAGATGCTGGTCGGCGGCGGAATGGTGAAAGATGTCGCGGATATTTACAAGCTGACTGTCGAGGATATCGCGAGTCTCGAACGAAAAGCCGAGAAGTCGGCGAAGAAGTTGATCGAGCAGATCGAGGCGAGCAAGGACCGCGGTCTGCAGCGTTTACTCTACGGCATCGACATCCGTCACGTCGGCGAACGCTACGCAAAGATCCTCGCGCGACATTTTCGAAGTATCGACAAACTCGCCGAAGCGAGTGTCGATGAGCTGGTGGCGATCCACGAGATCGGTCCCACAGTCGCGGTGAGTGTTCACGAATGGTTTCGTGATCCGCTGCACGTCGATCTTGTCGACCGCCTTCGCGCGTCCGGCGTGAAGATGGAAGAAGAAGGCGGCGGAGTTGAACTTGATGAACGTTTTGCCGGGAAGACGTTTGTGCTCACGGGGACACTCGAGAATTTCACACGCGATCAAGCGTCAAAGCTGATAGAAGACCGAGGTGGACGCGTGTCGTCGTCGGTAAGTAAGAAGACTGATTACCTGTTGGCGGGAAGTGAGGCAGGATCCAAGTTAGCGAAGGCCGAGAGTTTGGGAATTGCGATCCTGGATGAAAGTCAGTTCGCGTCGATGATCGAGTAGGCGGAGAAGTCCGATGACCCCAACGAAATATCGAGACCAAGTTGCTCAGCTCGCGAAAACGAAAGTCTTAGAGGCGAGTGAGGTCGCGGAGAAAATAACGGATCCGTGGTTTCAAGCGCAAGCGTGGGCACATTTGATCAGATATGCGGAAAGGCCTCTGCTCTTCGCGCGGAAGGCTGCAAAGGCCGCAACGCAAGGCCGCGATGATTACCAACGGTCGGCGGTCCGTGCATGGGAGATCGCGGCATTGGCTGAACGCGGATTTACTCAGCAAGCTCGCCGTTCGCTACAGGCGGCTTTGGAACTTGGTGCGTCGGTCGAGCAGGTGTCGTCGCGAGCCGAAGGTCTCCTGTTGCTCGTTCAGGCTGCGTTCAAATTATCAAGGGAAGACGCTGCCGACGCCGCGATCGTCTTTAACCGAACATGTACGTCGAACCATTGGCGGGCCGCGCGGGCGCGTAAAGACATCGAGAAGATGCTGAGAGGCGAGATGCCGCCAAGAGAATTCTTTTGGTGACTTTTAGATCACTATGTACACAGGCGTTTCCATGATCGAGACATTGCGCGATTTCGTCGCGAAAGCGAATGTCCTCGGAATTGAATACATGGTTACAGGGTCATTTGCGATGAGTGCCTACGGCGAGATCAGGTTTACACGTGATATTGATGTCGTGTTGCAAATCGCGACAGAGCAAGCGAAGGATTTCTCCGAGCTTTTTGAAAACGACTATTACGTTAGCGAAGCGTCGATAAAACGGGCGATCCTTCGGAAGTCGATGTTCAATGTGATAAATCATGAGTTTGGAGGAAAGCTTGATTGCATTGTGATGAAGGAGGGCGAGTTCGCTCGAGCGAGTTTCGCCCGCCGTTATAAGGTCACCGTTTCCGGAATCGAATTTTGGACGACGACGAAAGAAGATCTGATCGTCGCAAAGCTCGATTGGGCCCGCGATACACATTCGGAGATGCAGATCCGAGATATTGCGAACCTCACTTCGACAGAATATGATTCAGTCTACGTAGCAGAGTGGGTAATGCAGCTTGGATTGCAGAGTGTGTGGAGCGAGGTCGACGAATGGAAGATACGACATTTGAATACCGCGAGTTGATTCGCGAGATAATCATGTCAAAGTCTGTCGAAGACCGGTTTTTGATGTGTGCCGCGATGTACGAGGACGCAAAGGAACTCGCCAGGATAAGCATGCCGCGGGGACTATCAGTGAGGGAACAAGAAGATTTTGTTTTTATGAGACTGCACGGGGCTCTCCCAGGGGAACTTGTGTTAAGTGAAGATTGATTTAGGGGATCGTTCGATGAATAACTTTTTCACAGCAAACATTTCAGAAGCAGACCCGGCAATCAGCAATGCCATTGACGATGAGGTTCGACGTCAAACCAACGGACTTGAGTTGATCGCATCGGAGAATTTCGTATCCGAGGCCGTGCTCCAGGCGATGGGCACCGTGTTTACTAACAAGTACGCCGAGGGTTATCCCGGTAAGCGTTACTACGGTGGTTGCGAGTTCGCGGATGTCGTCGAGCAGTTGGCGATCGATCGGGCGAAGGAGATCTTCGGAGCCGAGCATGCGAACGTTCAGCCGCACAGCGGTGCACAGGCGAACATGTCGGTGCTGCTGACCGCGTTAGACCACGGCGACCAGATCCTCGGGATGAATCTTTCTCACGGCGGCCATCTTACGCACGGGCACCCGCTTAACTTCTCGGGAATCAACTACAAGGTCGCGGACTACGGGGTGAATCGCGAGACCGAGCAGATCGATTACGACGAACTGCAAAAGATCGCGGAGGAACATCGGCCGAAGCTTCTTATCTGCGGTGCGTCAGCGTATCCGCGGACGATCGACTTCGCACGCATCGGTGAGATCGCACGAGGCGTAGGTGCGAAAGTCATGGCCGACATCGCTCACATCGCCGGACTTGTCGCGGTTGGGTTACATCCGTCGCCCGTTCCGCATTGTGAGTTTGTGACGACAACCACGCACAAGACGCTTCGCGGACCGCGTGGCGGACTCATCATGTGCCGCGAAGAGTTTGCAAAGGACCTTGACCGCAGCGTTTTCCCCGGCGTTCAGGGAGGACCCCTTGTGCATATCATCGCCGCGAAGGCGGTGTCGTTTGGAGAAGCACAGCAACCGGACTTCAAAACCTATCAGCAGCAGATCATCGACAACGCACGTGCTCTCGCTGAAACCCTTGCGGCATCGGGTCTGCGTCTAGTCTCCGGTGGAACTGACAATCACCTGCTACTCGTCGATGTCTTCATGGATGGGAAGGGAATTACCGGCAAAGTCGCGGAGAAGGCCCTCGACGAAGTTCACATCACGGTCAACAAGAATACGATCCCGTTCGACACGAACAAGCCGTTCGTTGCTTCCGGCATCCGTGTCGGCACACCGGCGCTGACGACGCGTGGAATGAAGGAAACCGAAATGCGTCAGATCGGTGAGATGATCGCCGCCGTGATCCGCGAACCCGAGTCGGAAGAAGTCAAGTCGAAGGTGCGTGAACAAGTCGCGGAAGTTACGTCGAAGTTCCCGATGTATCCGACGCGTCTGAAGCAGAAGAACGAGGCAATCTCGGCGACTTAGGTTTTGTTTAGTGTCTTCCTCGTGTGTTTCGTGTAATTCGTGGTTACGTCTTCGTCTTTCATAACTAAAACTAAGATGAACCACTAATCCCGCGAACCACACGAGCAATACACGAAAAAGAGGCCGGCATTTTAGCCGGCCTCTTTACGTTTCGATCTAGCGAAGCCTATTCACTCCTCGCCCGAGTATCATCGTCGAACTGCTCGAGAAGATCTTTTGCTTCCTCCGAATCATATTCAAACGCTTTTTGCTCCAAAGCATTCGCCGCTATGTCCTGATAAAGCGGGTCATCGAGCAGCGGAAGGATAGCCGGAACCGGCAGAAGGGCGAGCGTTTCGTACGCGATAGCACGGATTTGCGGTATTTCGGTTTGGCGGACGATCTCCGCGATCTCGCCCGACGAGAACCTTTCAGCAAGACGGTCGGCTAGCTTATCGAGCTTGTTGTAGTCGTGCTGCTTGATCGCACGCTCGGCGAGTTGAATAAAGACTTCGG
>DATEOJ010000260.1:0-8805 GCA_035274235.1 Pyrinomonadaceae bacterium | reverse complement strand
GCCAAACGTTCTGCCTGTGCCGAATGTCTTTGTGAAGTCGCCTGTGTTTCCGTTTAAGAAGTTTGCGGGCGTAGATCCGATCCTCGGACCCGAGATGCATTCGACCGGTGAAGTTATGGGCGTCGGTTCGTCATTCGGTGAAGCGTACGGTAAGGCGATGGAAGGAGCGGGTCTGCGTCTGCCCCTAAATGGCAAGGCGTTTATCTCGGTGACTAATGCCGACAAGGGACAAGCAGTGATACTTGCGCGTCGACTGAAGAAACTCGGATTTGATCTAGTCGCGACATACGGTACGGCGAATCGTCTGCACGAAGTCGGGCTTGAATGCGAATCGGTGTTCAAGGTCAACGAGGGCCGTCCGAATATCGCGGACCTCATCCGTCAGGGAGACATCGCTCTCATCATCAACACGCCGCTCGGTAAAGCTTCGCACTTCGATGAGAAGGCGATTCGCAAGGCGGCTCTACAGTTCAATGTTCCGTGCGTCACGACGATCACGGGAGCAGAGGCTCTCGTCGAAGCCATCAGCACAAAGCTGTCAGAGGAAACGATCTCAGTGCGTAGTCTTCAGGAGATCCATTCGGCGGGCGGGTTAGCGGCTGAGCAATCCCGGTAGCCGATCGAGAGAGTAAAAAAGAAGGGGCAAGTCGGATTCGGCTTGCCCCTTTTATAATCGGAAGGAGTGGAGATTCCGCTCACACGGAAACTTTAGTTTACTTTTTCAATGGTTGCTGCGTCGGGTGCGCAAAACCCGGCACGGGCACATCGCCATCGGTGCCGAAATGGGTATAGACCGTGTCCTCATTCGAACTACTCAGCCGATACCATACACCGTTTGCGGGTCTAAACACGGAGATATCGGAAACACCATCGCCGTCGTAGTCGCCAACAACCGGCAGATCGCCATTTGCACCCCACGGTGTTACTTGAATCGTCGAGCCCAGGCTCTTGGTCGTATACCAGACGCCTTCGGACGGTCGGAACACCGCCACATCAGTCTTGTAATCGCCGTCGAAGTCACCCTGCGTCGGGAGATCGCCGTTCAGACCGAACTGCCGTTGAACGATCCCGTCGTTAAAGGCGTTACCCCAATACCAAGTGCCATTGGCCGGACGGAAAATCGCCATATCGCTTCTCCCGTCACCGTCGTAATCGCCGACAACCGGAATATCACCGTCGATGCCGAAGGTTCTTTGCGCAGCTATTAGGGTCCTTGACGGGAGCACGTACCAAGTCGAGGTCGAGGGGCGATACACCGATAGGTCAGCTTTCAAGTCGCCATCGTAATCACCGGCAGTGGGAATATCACCTGTAGTTCCGAAAATCGCGCTCCCAACTGTCCCGTCGCTGCTGCGGTAGTAGTACCATTGACCGCTCGACGGCCGGTAGACCGCAATATCGGCTATGAGGTCTCCATCGTAGTCCTCGGGCATCGGAATATCGCCATTGAGACCGAAATTCTGTATGCGGTTACTGCCATCGCGGCTATTCAAGATGTACCAGATACCGGATGACGGTCGAAAGACCGAGACGTCGGTGCGGAGATCGCCGTCAAAATCCGAAGTAGATCTTCGTCTGATGAACTTTTCGATCGTTCCTCCAAGACTTACCAGGTAGAGTTCGCCTTCTTCGTCTTCAGCGATCGACGTAACTAACCTGACCGTATCGATCCGCATTGCCTGCGAGTTGCCGACCCGGTTGAATACTTCTCCGGTGCAGAAGTCAGCGTAGACGTAGGCTCCCGGAGCGAAGGTTCCATAAGGTCCGCGGTAGGCGTGTCCGCCCGTGACGGAGCACCGGGGACTGTTGCCGCTGGAATACTCGAGGACCGGCGGAATGTAGAGGCCGGGTATGCATAGCGAAGGATCCAACTGTGTGCACTGGGTGCCTTCATAAACTCGCCAGCCATAGTTGCCGCCCCGTGTTACGAGGTCAACTTCCTCGATGGCTTCCTGACCAACGTCGCCAACCCAGAGAGCTCCGGTTTGTCGGTCAAAAGAGAAGCGGTAAGGATTTCGGAATCCGTACGCATAGATCTCATCGCGTCCGCGAAAAGGGCCTGCGAACGGGTTTGACCGCGGGATGTTGTACGCCGGAACCTGACCGATCGGGGTATTTACGTCGATGCGAAGAAACTTGCCGAGCAGTACATTAATGTTCTGTGCATTGTTAGCGCTGTCATTGCCGCCAGTTCCATCGCCGATGCCGGCGTAAAGATATCCGTCCGGTCCGAACAAGATCGTTCCACCGTTATGGTTCTCCGCCGGGTGTTCGATCGAGAGGATCACGCGAAGGGGTGTCGGATCGGCGACATTCGGATCCGATGGTGAAGTCTGGTATTCGGCTATCTCAACCGCGCCGTCAGACTGGCGGGTGTAAAAAACAAAAAATCTTCGGTTTGTCGAATATTGCGGATGGAACGCGAGTCCTAAAAGGCCGCGTTCGCCGCCACTCTGACTTACGAGTGAAGTTAAATCCAGAAAAACGGTAGTTGTCGTCGCTCCAGGTTGGAGCAGCTTGATCTTGCCTCGCTGCTCAAGAATGAACATCCGGTTGGTGCCGTCGCCGGCGTGTGTCGCGTACACCGGCGAGTTTAGAAAGCCGACTACGGCTCGAGTGCCGATAACATCCGGTGGAGTCAGTTGCCCCCATGCAGTTAGAGAACACACGAATACCGTGACGAGGAGAAAAAGAGCACTTCGTTTGATATGCATACTACGCTAGTTTAATAAGTCGATTGTTAGTAAAAGTTGAAGAGTTGCCGCTGCGTTAAGCTAGCATTTTATTGATTAGAATCACTCGATGCAATCCCATTATATGTATAGATTTGTAAAGACTGGCTTTGCGATTGCGTCCCTCATTCTTCCGTACCAAATTCGGGCGGGTCGCCCTGGTGCGGGGAGAGGTGAATATGATCAGATTCCGCTACATGGTGAATGATGTTGAGGAAGCAGTTGAGTTCTATACGAAGCTGTTGGGATTCGAGGTGAAGCAAACAAACCTTCCTTACTTTGCGATGCTGAGACGCGATGGGGTCGATTTCGTTCTTAGTCCGCCGTTCGGACCCGGGGGAGCGGCAAAGCCGATGAAGGACGGTTCCAAGCCAGAGGCCGGGACGGGATGGAATCGGCTAATTATAAACGTCGAGGATCTTTCAGCGGAGGTCGAACGCCGCGGAGCCAAAGTGAAGTTTCGAAGCGATGTCTTGACCGGGCCAGGTGGGTCGGAAGTCCTCTTAGAGGATCCTTCGGGAAATCCAGTCGAGCTCTTTCAACCCGCGGCTGAGAGTGCGGGGAAGAGCGCGTGAGCGAGAATGGGAGAAGGGGAGAAAGGGAGAATGAGGGAACTAAAGACATCGTTTGTTCTCCCCATCTCCCTTTCTCCCCTACTTTCTTGACCCAACCAACCGTTTACAATAACTTAAATCTAACTAATTGAATGATGACTGAGCGAATCGACCGCGAGATCATTGGCGGACACCTTCTTGTGATCGGCGGCGCCGAGGATAAGTATAACGAGCGCCGTATCCTTAAAAAGTTTCTCGAGCTGGCAGGCGGCGAAAAGGCCGAGGTGCTGATCGTTCCGGTCGCCTCGGACTTTCCCGAGTTTGCGGCCGACGTCTACACACAGGCATTTCGCAATCTTGGCGTCGCGAATCCGCGCGTCCTGCGTGCGACATCGCGTCAGGATGTTTTTCAAGCGGACGCCGAAGCACTGCTCGACGGAGTCACCGGAGTCTTCATGACCGGCGGTGATCAGATGCGACTCGTGTCGATCCTTGGCGGGACAAAGTTTGCCGACAAACTTCGTAACCTTGTTCGCGAGACTGACATCGTTCTTGCCGGTACAAGCGCGGGAGCCGCGGGCATGAGCACATCGATGATCGTCCGCGGGGAATCCACCTCGCATCCGCACAAGAACAGCGTTCGACTTTCGCCCGGTCTCGGGTTTCTCAAGAACATCATCATCGACCAGCACTTTACCGAACGCGGTCGCATTAGCCGGCTCATCACCGCCGTCTCGTTCAACCCGTATAACCTTGGCATCGGTATCGACGAGAACACGGCGATCATCCTTAACACCGACGGGATCATGGAAGTCTACGGGCAGGGAAGCGTGACGATCGTCGATGGGTCTGCGATCACCTACAACGAGATCGCGGAAGTCGGCGACAATCAGGAGTTCAGCGTCTGCGGTGTGCAACTGCACGTCTTGCGTGATGGCTTGATCTACGATTTCATGAACAGGCATCCGCTTCATATGCCGAATGAATTCCTGTTACCGGATATAGCCTGAGATTATTGCAGAAATTAACCGCAGATCACGCGGATGACGCAGATTCTAATTCCTGGTTCTTTCGTGTGGTTCGTGTATTTCGTGGTTGTCTTTTTCCTGCAACGAGTAATCACGCGCAAGCAAGGCTTGCGAACCACGAAATACACGAACTACACGAAAAAGAAGACGCGAAACGTGATTCAGTTCTGCAGGCGAATCTGCGTTATCTGCGCAATCTGCGGCTAACTTTCTCGGTACCGAGAATATATAACCCTGACTATGCAAATTCTTGAGATCCGAACTCTCCGCGGGCCGAACTACTGGAGCGGCTATTGGAAAAAGCTCATCATCATGCGCCTCGATATTGAGGACTATGAGGATAAGCCGACCGATCTGCTCGAGGGATTCTATGACCGCATGAGCGAGGTCATGCCGTCGCTGATGATTCACGGGTGCAGTTACCAGGAAGAAGGCGGATTCTTGCGACGAGTAAAGGAAGGCACCTGGGCAGGACACGTCATCGAGCACTTTGCACTCGAATTTCAAACTCTCGCCGGCATGGATACCGGTTACGGTCGTACACGTGAGACGGGTGAGCGCGGGATTTACAACGTCGTCTTCAGCTATCACGAAGAAGAAGTCGGACGGTATGCGGCGAGAGCGTCGGTCAAATTGTTTCTCGACCTCGCGGAGAATAAGCCTCTCGACGAAATAAAGCAGTCGATCGCAGATGATGTCCAACGGATGCGCGAGATCCGCGAGGAAGTGCGTTTCGGACCTTCGACCGGATCGCTTGTCGAAGAAGCGATCGGCCGCGATATTCCTTACATCCGCCTCAACGATCAATCGCTTGTCCAACTCGGCTACGGAGTTCACCAAAAGCGAATCCAGGCGACGACGACCGCGAACACGAACATGATCGCCGTCGATATCGCCGGAAATAAACACGCGACCAAAAAGCTGCTCGGCGACATGGGTGTGCCCGTACCGAAGGGGTTTCGTATTCGCGACGAGGACGAGTTGGAGAAAACGCTTGAGTCCGTAGGTTATCCGGTCGTGATCAAACCACTCGACGGCAATCACGGAAAAGGCGCGACCGTCGGGATAACCGATCTCGAACACGCGCAGGCAGCGTTTGAAAAAGCGAAAGAGTATTCGCGTTGGGTGATCGTCGAGAAACAGCTACAAGGCGCCGACTTCCGTGCGTTGGTCGTAAACAATCGTTTGATCGCGGTTGCCGAACGAATTCCGGCTCACGTCGTTGGTGATGGCGAGCACACGATCGAACAGTTGATCGAGATCACGAACGCGGATCCGCGTCGTGGGTACGGTCATGAAAAGGTGCTGACAACGATCGATATCGATAGCCAGACGATGCGCTGCATTCGTGCGAAGGAATACGAGCTGACAACCGTGCTGCCGAAGGACGAGATCCTTCACCTAAAGACCACCGCGAACATTTCAACCGGCGGAACTGCGATCGATCGCACGGATGAAGTGCACCCGCAGAATGTTTTTCTTTTCGAACGCATCGCGCGGATCATCGGTCTGGATGTTGCCGGCGTCGATATTATCGCTCCAAATGTTTCCGAGCCGCTTGCCGAGAGTGGCGGCGGGATCATTGAAGTGAATGCGGCTCCCGGGTTTCGCATGCACCTCTCGCCTAGCGAGGGAATCGGCCGGAATGTCGCCGAGCATGTCCTCGATATGCTGTTCCCTCGCGGAACGCCGTCACGTATTCCTATCATCGCGATCACCGGTACGAACGGAAAAACGACGACGACGCGTCTGATCGCACACGTTCTCAAGGGAGCGGGACGCACGGTCGGTTTTACGACGACCGATGGTACGTACATCCAAAATCAACAGATCGTCCGAGGCGACAACACCGGTCCGGTTTCCGCTCAACTCGTATTGAAAGACCCGACGGTCGACGTTGCAGTCCTCGAGACGGCGCGCGGCGGAATTATTCGTTCTGGGTTGGGTTTTGATTATTGCGACATCGGTGTTGTGACAAACGTCGCTGCCGATCATCTC
Organism: Pyrinomonadaceae bacterium; assembly: GCA_035274235.1. GTDB lineage: Bacteria > Acidobacteriota > Blastocatellia > Pyrinomonadales > Pyrinomonadaceae > OLB17. Next base: position 2,493 of record DATEOJ010000260.1, on the reverse strand, counting down.
GGTCTGAAAGACGTGAACACGCTCGAGGATCTCGCTCGCGTCAAATCGGTCGTGCCGCGAGCGGTCTCGCGACGCGGTTTTGCGGTACTGAATGCCGAAGACCCACACGTCTACAAAATGCGCGAGCTGGTCGAAGGTCATTGTGTCTACTTCTCGATGGATGAGAACAACGACAACGTCCGCCGCCAGGCTCGACGCGGTCGCATCTCGTGTGTTTATGAGAACGGCTACGTCACGATCCTGAAAGGGCAATGGAAGGTGCGTATCGAGAAAGCGACAAACATCCCGCTTACTTACGGCGGCCGTGCCGAGTTCATGATCCAGAACGTACTTGCCGCGACGCTCGCATGTTTTGTTCACGGCGTATCGATCGAAGACTTGCGTGTTGGTCTGACGACATTTAACGCGGGCACTGCGCAGACACCGGGACGTCTTAACTTCGTCGAGGTCGGCGGCGTCACGGTCCTGATGGACTACGCTCACAATCCGGCCGGTATGCGGGGATTGGTCAACTTCATATCGAAGCTGCCGAACAAGTATCGGACGTGCGTGCTCAATGGAACCGGTGATCGCCGAGACGACGACATTCGTGAGTTCGCGAAACTGGCCGGTGATAATTTCGATCGCATCGTGATCCGTCGCGGACATTACCTACGCGGGCGAACCGACGAAGAGATGTTCAAACTGCTGCAGGAGGGAATCGCGCAAAGCGAGAACACTCCACAGGTGCGTGTGATCCCGGAGAGTCGGGAAGCGATCGCTCACGCGATCAAGCACGGACGAAAAGGCGAACTCGTCGTGACGCTTGCTGACCTTGTCCCGGACGATATCGCTTACGTCCAGGAGATCCGAGATGAGATCTTGGCAAAGCAAGCATCCGGTTAGTAACTGCCGATCGCGACGGCACGAGTCAGAACGGGAGCGGTAACGACGACAAAAGGCTTCCCTCCTTCAGAAGGAGGGGGAGCCTTTTGTGGACGATTCCGGCACTGACGCGTGGGTACGCAAATCTGTTGATAATCTTCTAACGCGATGACTACCTATCCCGATCCGGCAATCGACAAGATCTACGAACTCCTCTTCTGCGACAACCTTGAACTGTATCGCGGTTCCGACGCGGCGGATCACTATCCTTGGACTACGGTCCTCGCGGATTCGCCCGAGGTTGCCGATCTCGAAAAGATCGTGAACGACGACGAACTCGAGACGCGTCCGAAAATACTTGCGGCAAACTTACTTCGATCGTTAGGACAAACGGACGACAGCAAAGAGTTGTTCGGTGTGATCGTCGAGGTCGGAATGGACGAAGGTCTCGATACGCTCGCGGCGTACGAAGATGGAACCGCACGCTATATCAACTACACGGGTTCGATGGTTGTTTGGGAAACCCGAACTGCCGAATCGGACGAGTTGATCGCTGAACTTTTCGGAGCTGCTCGCAATGTCGTTGCTCAGATCGGACCGTGGGACGCGGCGAGGTTGAATCGACCGCAGGCTGGAAATGTTCGACTCAGCTTTCTTGTTTCCGACGGGCTCTATTTCGGCGAGGGGCCCTTTAGTGTGCTTGCACAAGATTCGATCGGCGGGCCGGTGATCGGTGCGGCGACAAAGCTAATGCAAGTCCTCGTCAGCCGGCGAACGTAACCTACCCGACAAAATAATCCGCCCGAATCTGGCATACCCGAGTAAAGGATAACTATGTGCTACAACTGCGGATGCCAAATGCCCAACAACGACATGGGCAAAGACGAGAACATTACTAACGAAACGTTCGAGCGTGCTGCCGAAGCGATGGGACTTTCCTCTGAGGAATCGAAGAAGAACGCCGTGGAATTATTGGAAAAGGTTCTTGCGTCAAAAGAACAGAGCACGGACAAGAATTGGATACCGGGCAGGTCTTAGCGGTAGATCTCGACGCTTGATATTTGCTCTGTCCGCGACGCCCGGTACATTCCGTCCGAGTTAAACGGCAGAACGACGTTGCCATGTGAGTCGACTGCGATGAACCCGCCATCGCCGCCGATCTCGGTCAGCCGTTCGATGGTCGCTCGTGCTGCAGTTTCGAGATCAAGACTTTGATACTTCATGCGCGCCGCGACATCGTAGGCGGTCACACCGACCATAAAAAACTCACCGTGGCCTGTGCATGAGACGGCGCATGTCGCGTTGTCGGCATAGGTGCCGGCGCCGATCAAAGCGGTGTCACCAACCCGTCCGAATTTTTTGTTAGTCATTCCGCCCGTTGAAGTCGCGGCGGCGATGTTACTGTCGCGGTCACATGCGACCGCACCGACAGTCCCTTTATGTGATTGCGGATTGCGGATCGCGGACTGCGGATTTTGTGTTGGTGTGTCCGAGCCCGTCGCTGTTGGGGAATCCGCAATCCGCAATCCGCGATCCGCAATGACCAGTTCCTCCGCCGTGTGATCAAGCCGGACGACTCCTTCCTCACGCGCACGGAGTAACTGTTGCCAGCGATGTTCGGTGAAGAAA
>DATEOJ010000259.1:0-12298 GCA_035274235.1 Pyrinomonadaceae bacterium | reverse complement strand
CAATTGGCATATCCGTTGCTAACTCTGCTTCCGTACGAGCAGGGGAGGGTAACAATGGCGAGGACGGGTATACGGGCATTCATCAGTCAGCAGACCACGGGCGAAAAATTTCGACGGACGGCCAAGCGGGCGACCTTGGTTTGCTCAACACTTTGTATCGTCCTCACCATTGCCGCAGTTATCGCGGCGGTATTTTTTTATAACTATTATGCGAGCGTAGTTGAGCGACGCGTGAACGCCGGATTTTGGCAGACGCGTGCCGGACTCTACGCCGCACCATACGAGCTCCGCAAAGATCAACAAGCGTCTCCCGACACGATAGTCGATCTTCTCCGACGCGCAGGTTACATCGAGGGCGCTACCGATGGCACCACGTGGACGGGTTCGTTCACACGCGCCGGAGATGAGATCGACATCGCGACGAACAACGCTTATAACCTCGAACCCGAGACTACGACCATCAAGTTTGCAAAGAACCGCATCGACGAGATCCGTCACAACGGTGTGCTCGCAGAGAATTATAAGGTCGAGGCGGAGATGCTGTCGGGTCGCTCAGAAACTAAACGCGGCAAGAATCACGTCCTGAAGTTTGACGATATTCCCGAGCATCTCCGTGCTGCGATCCTTGCGGCGGAAGACCAACGCTTCTTTGATCACTACGGTATCGACCCACGCGGTATCGCGCGGGCGATCGTGGCAAACGTGCGTGGCGGACAGGTAAAGCAGGGAGGTTCCACCATCACGCAGCAGCTCGTAAAGAACACATTCCTCACCCCGGAGAGGTCCTTCAGCCGAAAATTCGCGGAAGCTTTCTTGGCAGTTGCGCTCGAGCGAAAAATGTCGAAGCAGGACATCTTCGCCGTCTATTGCAACGAGATATATCTCGGGCAGTATGGCGCGAGTGGTGTGCACGGCGTTGAACAAGCGGCACGTGCTTACTTCGATAAAGATCTGAAGGACCTTTCCCTGGCAGAGGCCGCGACGATCGCGGCGATGATCAAGAATCCGCGAGCATTTTCGCCCGAACGAAACGCGGAAAACTCAGCGGTGCGTCGCGACTGGATCCTGTCGCGGATCGAGGAGCTTCAGCTCGTCCCCGCGTCTGAGATCCAGCTCGCACGCGCCGCTGAGATAAAGCTCGCACCGCCGAAACGAAACGACCGTTCCATCGCGCCGTATTTCGTCGACGCCGCGATGCACGATCTAGAAACAAATTTCCGTGGAGACTATCTCAACTCAAACCTGAACACACGCGTCTACACAACCATCGACACGCAGATGCAGTCGATCGCCGAGAAAGCCGTCGCGAAACATGTGGAGGGTTTGGACAAGTATTTCAGCAAGCCTGCGAAACGTGTATCGACTAAGGCTGCCGAGACAGAAGGAATCCAAAATCCAAAATCCAAAATCCAAAATCGACTACAAGCGTCGCTTGTCGCACTCGACCCGCGAACCGGTCACATCCTCGCCATGGTTGGCGGACGTGACTACCGCGAATCGCAATTCAATCGTGTGACGGACGCGCATCGTCAACCTGGTTCGGCATTCAAACCGATCGTCTACGCTACCGCTTACGAACGAGGCATGACACCGATCTCGGTTTCGGCCGACGTGCCGACCGAGTTTGCGACGCTCGCCGGCAAGCCATACAAACCCGCGAACTATCGCAACGGATACGCGAACACGAACATAACGTTCAAACACGCACTCGTGAAATCGTCGAACGTAGTCGCGGTGCGAACTGCGATGGATCTCGGTCTCGGTTCGGTAGCCGCGAAGGCGCGTGAGTTTGGATTTGAAAATGTAACGCCGTGGCCGTCGATGGCGCTCGGTACGAATGAGGTCACGCCGCTCCAACTCGCCGCCGCATACGCCGCGTTCGCGAATGGCGGTAAATATGTGCGTCCGACCTTTATCGACACGATCCTGTCGGGCGACGACGACATGATCTACATGTCCGTCCCGAAAGAGAAGCAGGTTATCAAAGAGAACGTGGCCTACATGATCACCGACGCCTTGATGGACGTGGTGCATCACGGAACCGCGGCGAAGGCGAACGGTGCGCTTGGGAATGTTGTGTTCGCTGGTAAGACCGGTTCGACGAAGGACGGTTGGTTTGTCGGCTACACGCCGAACCTCGTCGTCGTCGCATGGGTTGGTCTCGACGACAACGAAGATCTTCATGCGACCGGTGGCGACATCGCCGTCCCGCTGTGGGTCGACTTTATGCGCGAGGTGGTTAAGCTGCGTCCCGAATACGGCGGAACTCAGTTCCAGATGCCGAAGGGAATGACCGAAGTAACGGTCGACCCGGAAACCGGTATGGCCGCCGGACCATATTGCCCGATGCGTGAGACCGTCGCCGTCCCGACGACCGCGGCAGTTCACGTCCGCTGTCTAAAACACGAACCGATGACAACGATGTACGCGATGGCCTCGACCAACGAGTTTAGCGATGCCTACATCGCCCCTATCCCAACGGATATCCCCGCGACGTACGACGAGCCTAAAGACGATCGGGTGATCATCGAGTACGAAGACAACAACAGCAGCGACGGCTCGCTGACGATACGACGTCCTCGATATGTACCCGAGCCCGCGCCTAAACAGACGTCGGTAGAAGAAACGTTTGAGGATGCTTATTATCGTTCGACGAAAGCCGAGAAGCTGAAGAAGCCGGAGTAATGAGCGCCGGCAACATTCGCAAGTCCGGAAGGGCGGCTCTGCCCCCGCTCACATTACCATCCCGACAGATAGCTCGAACAAGGGTTCGTTACCATTTCTCCTGAGGTAGTTAACTTAGCGGGGGCAGAGCCGCCCTTCCGGACTTGCGAATGTAGTTATCACTCGGAGCGAATCGTAAAAATCAATCCGCGTCATCCGCGTAATCTGCGGCTAACCGTCTTACCCTACCCGAACTCGTCTGTATTAAATCCCGTCAAAAACCGTCGTCGGCACATTTGTTGCTTCCGTATTTAACAAACTCATTCTGTACAGTCCCACCGGAATGAACTCTTTCAAGGAGGCATACCAAGGTGTTGCGATTTAGAAAAGGTTTAGGGATAGCTTTCGCTGTCCTGTGTCTGTTAATACCAACCGTCGCCCAGACTCCGGTGCTATGGGAATCCGTTAACATTTCCGACCGAGATCTGTATCACGGTCCCGGCGGTGAAGAGATGGCTCCCGACCTTAGCCGCGTAACGTTTATCAAGAAAGTTAAGGGCGGCACCCAGAAGAAATATCAGATCCGCGATGGCTCCGGACGCATCTGGGTCGCAAAGCTCGGAAGCGAGGCCCGACCCGAGACCGCCGCCGTCCGCTTACTTTACGGACTCGGCTATAAGACCGAGATCAATTACCTCGCGCCGACGATCACAATTCCCGGAAAAGGAACTTTCAGAAACGTTCGGCTTGAAGCACGACCCGAGAACGTTAAGCGAGCAGGTGTCTGGAAATGGAAAAGCAATCCGTTTGTCGGCAAGCCCGAGCTTCAGGGGCTGAAGATAATGCAGGCGTTCATAACCAACTGGGACGCGACCGACAAACAGAACGAGATCCTTCGCGTGAACGGTGAGCATCACTACATCATCAGCGATCTCGGTAGCAGCTTTGGCAAATACGGAAACAACAATCTCCCGATCTTTTATCGACTCGGACGTCGGACCGGAGCACCCGGACCATACAGTCGCGCACGTTTTATAAAAAGTACGAAAGACGGTCGGATCAACTTCGCGGTGAAGGGAAGGAGTCGCGCGATGTTCAAAGACGTTTCGATGCGTGACGCTCAATGGTTGGTAAGCCGTCTGCGAAAACTCAGCGATCGTCAGATCGAGGACGCATTCCGAGCGGCGAATTATTCTCCGGCGGAAGTTGAGTCGTATCGCAAATCGGTCAAACGCAGGATCGCCGAGCTGGAAAACCTGACGGGCGATCGCCTCGCCGCGAGATGACAAGGAGGTTGTTATGAGAGTTGGATACCTATTGATTCTTTTGCTGCTCGTTGTTCCGGCAACGGCCCAGAACAATTTCACCGGCGCGAATAAGACGATCGTTACCGGTTTTCAAAAACACGTCGACGACTACATCGCGCTCCGGGAGCGACTCGAGAAGCAGCTGCCGGAGATGCCGAAGAAAGCAACTCCTGAGCAGATCGAAGTTCACAAGGCTGCACTTTTGAAATCGGTGCAGGCGCAGCGCGTCGGGGCAAAACACGGAGATATATTCACGCCCGAAGCATCGACGCTCGTCCGCCAGATCATCAAGGAAGATTTCAAAGGCCGCGAGCGGGCCGAGCTTCGACGCGATGTCTTCGAAGCCGAAACAAAAGGCGTAGTTGTAAAGGTGAACGCAGCTTATCCGGAATCGAAGGAGCTAATGGAAATGTCTCCGTCGCTCCTGCTCGCGTTGCCGCAACTACCAAAACAGATCCGCTATCGATTCGTCGGAACGAATCTCCTACTCGTCGATCGCGAAAACAATCTGATACTCGATTACATGACGAACGCGTTGCCGTGAGTTTGAGATAAAGGGGGAAGTATGAGACGCAGTTGTTTGATTCTATTGTTGATGTTTTTCGGGCTCCTCGCGCCGTCAGGATTGATCGCGCAACCTTTGTCGACGGCGGCTAAAGCAACCGCGGCGCCGACAATCACGCTTCCAATGAAAGAGGGCTCGGTGCGCATCGCCGTTTTTGGTGACACCGGTCGTGGAAGCAAAGAGCAATACGAACTCGGAGCGCTTATGCACACCTACCATCAAGCGTTTCCTTACGACACGGTGCTGATGACCGGCGACAACATCTATGGCACGGACAAGGCCGACGACATGAAGAAGAAGTTTGAGGACGTCTACAAACCGCTCATCGATCAGGGCGTGAAATTCTACGCGAGCCTCGGCAATCACGACGCCTCGAATCAGCGCTTCTACGCGCTCTTCAACATGAAGGGCGAAGAGTATTTTCGTTTTGAAAAAGGAAACGTCGCGTTCTATTCGTTGAATAGCAATTACATGGACAAGCGTCAGCTCGACTGGCTGACCTCAAAGCTCGCCGCCGACACAAACAAATGGAAGATCGCCTACTTCCACCATCCCCCATTCTCATCCGGCGGCCGCCACGGTTCCGACGAAAAGATCCGCGAGGTCATCCACCCGTTGTTTATTAAAACTGGCGTCGATGTAGTGTTCACCGGTCACGACCATTTCTACGAACGCATCAAACCCCAGGACGGCATCACCTACTTCGTAGCCGGCGCCGGCGGCAAAGTCCGCCCCGGCGACATTAAGAAGAGTTCCCCGATAACCGCGAAAGCCTACGACAAGGATCTGTCGTTCATGCTGGTCGAGATCGTAAAGGACGAGATGTTTTTCCAAGTGATAACACGCAAGGGCGAGACGGTCGATTCGGGTGTTATCAAACGGCGAAACTAACCCGCCAAATGCGGAATGCGGAGTGCGGAATGCGGAATGCAGATTGTGCTTTCCTCCTATGGAAGGATCGTGCGACACGAAAGCTCCCCTCCTTGTTTAGGAGGGGTGCCGAGGCTTTGCGAGGCGGGGTGGTAGTTCAGAAGAATCAGATCGCCCGTTAACCGCACCGGCTGCGCTCGCCACCTGAGGAAGGTCGGCACACCACCCACGAGACTTGTAGCCGAAAGGCGTTTTGGCCGCGGATTGCGCGGATCGAGCGGATTAAGACGGATCCGGATCCGCCCTAACCCGCTTGACCCACATGCGTAGGACAGGCATTCCTGCCTGTCCTCGATAGCGTTTCCGAATTTCAATAGACTCGGGATGCTGAGGAGGACAGGCAGGAATGCCTGTCCTACGCGTGTTGTCCAATCAGACTCGGGAGGTCGAGGAGGACAGACAGAGGAATGCCTGTCCTACGCCCTACGGCACGAATGCATTCGGGATCGGTCGATCACCATCCGCTCCGAATTGCTGGATCAGGACTCCAGCCGTTGACCTCTGCGCGTACCACGTCGCGGTCGATGGGCGGAATACAGTCGTGTCGAACTTCCCATCGCCGTCGTAATCGCCCGGTGCGGGAATGTCGCCGTTCGTTCCAAATGGTACCGAGTAATAACTTGAGTCTTCCGACCTGAGGATCGACCACACGCCGGTCGTCGGCCGCCAGAACGCTGCGTCGGCCTTCCCGTCTCCGGTAAAGTCGCCCTGTACCGGTTTATCGGTAGCGGTGCCAAACGTGAACGCGAGGACATTCGAGCTTGAGCGGCTGATCCACCACTGGCCACTCGACGGTCGATAGATCGCGACGTCCGCCTTACCATCGCCGTCGTAATCAGCGGGAACCGGAACATCACCCGACGAACCAAATCCCTGTATCGTCGTGCCGCCATCGCTTGACCGTCGGATGTACCACGTAGATGTCGAGGGGCGGAACACCGTCAGGTCAGCCTTTCCGTCGGCGTCGAAGTCGGCCGGAACCGGAACATCGTCCGTCGTACCGAACGGCAGGGAGAAGTACGAGAAGTCTTCCGAGCGAAGAACGAACCAGAATCCGGTCGACGGTCTGTAGAAAGCGATATCTGTTTTTCCGTCGCCGGTGAAATCGGCCGGCGTCATCATGTCGGTCGATGCACCGAAAGTACCCGCGGTCGTCTGACCGGTTGAACTTCGATTAATCCACCACTGACCACTCGACGGACGAAAGATCCCGACATCGGTCTTCCCGTCACCGTCAAAATCGAATGCTGTTTTCCGAACCAATACCGTTACCGAGTTGTCGGAACTAGTCGAAGCATTGCTCGCATTGCCAACCCCGTCTTGAGCCGCGCCCGAGGGAACGGATACAACGACTTGTCCGTTGGATGAAACGCCGCTGACCGAGATCGTATACACACTGCCGGATCCCGTCACAGACACATTCGCCGAGCTTACGTTCGCGGTCGAGCCTGCCAGCGAAACATCTGACGACTGGAACCCCGACACCAATTCGCTAAAAACCGCTGTGAAGTTTATCGGTTGATTGTATGTCGGGTCGGCTTGCGATATAGCCTGATTGACCGTTAGGTTTGGCGCGACCGTGTCTATCGTGACCGCGTTGTCCGTGCTCGTCGATGCGAAGCTGGAGTTTCCGAGCACATCGACTGCAGCGCCGCTTCTTACCGACGCCCGAATAAAGCCACCCGAAGAAGATATGTTTCCGACACCCACGCTGTAAGTGGTGCCGGATCCCGACACGGTGATCGATGCGCCGGTTGTAGTCATCGACGAACCCGAAAGCGAGATGTCGGCTGAGTCGAGACCGGTAACCGGCTCGCTAAATACGACGGTGAAATTGACGGGAAGAGTGTTTGTCGGATCTGGTTGTCCGACAGCCTGGTTGATCGTTACGGTCGGTGGAACGTTGTCGAGCGTCACGGTGTTGTCCGTGCTCGTCGATGCCGTACTCGCATTTCCCGCGGCGTCCTGGACAGATGCCGCCAGGATCGACGCGACTACAGTTGCTCCGTTTGAATTCACTCCACCTATCGCAACATTATAGGTCGGCCCACTGCCGGACACCGTTCGCGACGCCGATGCGACGTTGGCGGTCGAGCCCGCGAGTGACACATCGGAGTTCGTGAATCCTGTCACCGGTTCGCTGAAGGTGACGGTGAAATTTAGCGGGGTGAAACGGGCCGGATCCACTTGGGCCGCAGCCTGATTTATCGTCACCATCGGCGGCGTTGTATCGAGTGTGACCGTGTTATCACCGCCCGCGATCGCTGCATTCGAATTACCGGCGACGTCTTGCACACCGGCCGCAGACATACCGAGCACGACCGTGCCATCAGCGGTGATATTAGAGATGCCGAGTGAAAACGTTGGAGCCGAACCGGTGATCGCGATATTGGCTGACGATGTGTTTGCGGTCGAACCGGCAAACGTAACATCGGCGGCTTCGAAGCCCACGACCTGTTCACTAAATGTGAGCGTGAAGTTAATCGGCTGCAGACGAGTCGGGTCCGCCTGGCCGACGGCCTGCACGAGCGTCCCGGTCGGAGCGACGGTGTCGAAGACGACAAACAACGATCCCCCCTGCAGACTCGTGACTCCCCCGACCGTCTGCCGAGCCGTGTAAACATATGTGCCGTTCACGGTCAGAGTGTCATTGAAGGTCAGAGTGGTACCCGACGCGATAGTGTTAGCGATAGGCACGTCGTTGCGAAGAAGTTCAACGGTCGCACCAACTGTCAGACCACCGACGTCAACAGTCACATCCGGAATATTAGTGACGTTATCCGTGTTACTGGTTCCCGAGTCGTCGACAGCGTGAAGATCGGGAGCACCGGGTGCTATCGCAATTTCTGCGGCAGTGACCTCGAACGTTCCGCGATCGATGACGGCGGAGCCATTGGCGTCCGCGTCTTGAGGGCGGACAACTCCTCGATGATCGTGCGTGATCGCAATTTCAGAGCAACCACCCGCCGCGGTTGTCGTCAGAGCGCAATTGTCACCGCTGTCGATAGCGGGGCTCCCAGCGCGTAAGGCATGAGACGGAATGATCCCACCGTGTGTCGAGAGCGATGAGTCGATTTGAGGATCAACGTTAAAGAGATCCGTGGGCGTCGATGTGGATACAGCCATCACCGTACCGAGGATATTGTTGCCTTGAGAGAAGATCCTTCCGGACCCGGCTATATCCAGTTGCGGTCCCTGTACCGAGACGTTCTTCGCCACGATCGAGTTCTTTGAAAACAGGTCACCCGTCGAAAACGGTCCGGCTTGAGCGAGATTGATACCGGCCGCAGGAGCTCCGGGAGCGGTCGCCTGATTGCGCACGACCGTTGAATTCGTCATGTTGACGTTGCCGTTGCCCACGTCGATCCCGCCCGCCATTTGCGCCGAGTTTCCGCTGACCGTCGAGTTATACATCCGGACCTCGCCGGACATTGAGAAACCACCACCAAAGAGAGCCTGGTTGTTGATTATCGCGGTATTCACGATCAGAGCCCGTCCGAAGATCACAAGTCCGCCGCCACCTGCGATGTTCACTGTCGCGGAATTGTTGCTGATGATGCAGTTCGTCACCCTCAGCGCATAAAGACCCGGAGGAGCTCCGCCGTCGACACGCAACGCTCCGCCCGAAGCGTTTAGCCCGGGATTCACACCGTTACTAAATCCGTTACCGCCCGACATTTTTACGGCGTCGATGGTGAGCATTGCGCCCTGTACGACATAAATGATCCGGCTATTGTTATTTCCGTTCAGCTCAAGCAGATTCGCACCCGGACCATTTATCGTCGTGGTCCGAACCGTCCCGCCTGGGTTATCAAGCTGTATAACGATCTCCCCGGACGTCAATAGGATCGTTCTCGGGACATTGAAAACCGTCGGGTCGAAACTAATGACGTCGTCGGCGCCGTTGACGTTGGAATCCAGGACCGCTTGGCGCAGACTTCCCGGACCGCTGTCGTTGGTGTTGAGCACCATAAAGTCGGCTGCAAAACTTGTCTGCGCCGAAGAACAGATCACGACAAGCGCGATGGCGAGAATGAAGAAACGAATACTACTCATAATAAATGTTCAGCTAAGGGATTAGCGCGTTTGCGATCGGCCGGTCCCCGGCGGTTCCGAATTGTGTTATCAAGATTCCGGCACTCGTCCGTTGCGAGTACCATGTGCCGGTCGATGGTCTGAAGACTGTGGTGTCGGATCTTCCATCACCGTCATAGTCACCGGGTGATGGCACGTCTCCATCTGTGCCGAACGGCACCGTGTAATACGACGAATCTTCGCTTCGTAAGATGAACCACTCACCGGTCGAAGGACGCCAGATCGCTATGTCGGTCTTGCCGTCGCCACTGTAGTCGTTCTGCACTTGCTTGTCGGACGAATTGCCGAACGTCGCTACCACTACTCCGCTGGTCGATCGATTGATCCACCACTGTCCGCTGGATGGACGGAAGATCGCGATATCCGTGCGGCCGTCCCCGTCGTAATCCGCAGCAACGGGCCGGTCTCCGATCGAGCCGAACTGCTGGATCCTGGTGCCGGCGGTCGACTGGGCGATGTACCACGTCGAAGTGGAAGCCCTGAACACCGCGGTGTCTGCACGTCCGTCGTTGTCATAATCGCCGGGAGCGGGTGCATCGCCATCGACTCCGAACGGGACCGTGTAATAAGTAGAATTTTCGGAACGCAGTATGAACCATTCGCCGGTCGATGGTCGCCACACGGCTATGTCGGTCTTTCCGTCTCCCGAGTAATCGGCCGGAACCATCTTGTCGGTCGACACACCGAAGCGAACTACGCGGACGATCGAATCCAAACTCCGTCGATACCACCAGTCACCGGTGCTCGGCCGGAAAATTCCGATATCGGTTTTTCCATCGCCCTCAAAGTCAAATACTCCGGCATCGTCGTCGACGATCGTGACGGAGGACTGCGTCTGTTGCGTCGTTGCGTTGGTGACGTTGTAGATATTCACGAAGAAGTTTTCGTTGGGCTCGTTTACTACATCACCCATCACCTGAACCTGCGCCGTAAAATCCTGCACCATCGCCGGGATCGTCACCTGAGTATCTGACGGCACAAAGTCTCGGTTACCGATCGCGGTTCCGTCGCTTGTAAGCACGTTCACCGTTACCGGCAGGGATGTCGGGTTAGACAAATGCAGGTTGACGTTCAGGTTTGTTACCCCCGAATCGCCCTCGGGTCCGAACGTGCCGAATATCGAAAGGACTGGAACGGCGTCGTCGTTGTTTATCGTTCCGATCGCCTGTGTATCGGATAACGAAACGTTCAACGGCTCGGTTAGGTTGACGAAGAAATTCTCATTGGGCTCGAAGACGTTGTCGCCCGTAACCAGTATCCCGACGCTTGCCGACGTCGCACCCGGCTGGATGTTCAAGATCGTATTGTTCGCGGCGTTGTAGTCGCTGCCGGCTATCGCGGTTCCGTCCGCGGTCGTATATCTGAAGCTGATCGGTTTTGCGCTGGCGGTGGATAGGGCGACGCTGAAATTGAAGAACGTTCCAAAGCTTCCTTCATTCGCAGTGACGTCGTTTATCGTGAGTGTCGGTTCTGCGTCGTCGTCGACGATCGTTCCCACTGCAGTGCCGTCCGAGATCGCTCCGTTTGCCGGGCTCGACAGCGTGACGGTGAACTGCTCGTCGAATTCATCCGTTACATCGCCGATCACGGGAACGTTGATCGTCGCCGTTGTTTGACCGGCGGGGATCTCCAGGCGGCCTGAAACGTTTTCTAGATCCGCTCCGATGGTGGCTGTACCCGCGGTCAGGCTGTAACTGACCGATGTGCTTTGCGTGCTGGTCTGCGAGAGTGTGACAGTGAACGAAGCGTTTGTCGTGGCGGTGTTGCCTTCGGTTATCGTCACGTCGTTTATTGAGATGCAAGGACCCGCACCACTCTGGTTGTAAATGATCCCGCGTGCTGTTTCGGCGTTGTAGCCAAGATCGATCTTGCCATCGGCGTTAAAGTCGGCCGGGAAAAGAGCCGCCGTGTAGCCGCTCAAGCCGCCGATCGAGTAATGGATCGGGACACCCCACGCCGAAGCCGCGCCGTTGGTCGGCACGACAAAGAGATTCCGTGTATCGGATAATTGGCCGAGGTAAGCGACATCGTCGGATCCGTCGCCATTGAAATCAGCTGCGACCAGCGAGCGCGGAGTTCCGGGCGTCGAAATCGTAGCGACGAAAGTTTGACCGAACTGTCCGTTTCCCAAACCCAGCAGCGCCTTTAGGCCTCCCGCATCAAATCCGGCGAGATCCAGGTTACCGTCATCATTAAAGTCACCGGCGACGATGTCTCCAAGATTCGGAATGGTCTGCGTCGACTGAGTGAATTGCCCGGCACCGTTACCGAGCCAAAGCTGCACGTTACCGTTTGAAACTATGAGATCGAGATGTCCGTCCTCGTTGAAGTCACCCTTCAGAAGCTTGACGACGCTACCCTGCAATTGAACGGGGAAGTTTGGAGCAGTGGTGAATGTTCCATTTCCGTTACTAAGCATCGAGTAGCCACGACCGTTGCTGTCTACGACAAATACGTCATCGTTCCCGTCAGCGTTGAACCTGCCGGCGATGACGTTTTCGAACGGCTGATTGAGCGATGTGATGACGGGTGTCGCAAGGCCACCGGTGCCGTTGCCCAAGTAAACCGCGATGCGGCGGTCGTTATTCGAGTGCGATGTGACAACGTCCTGATTGCCGTCACCGTTAAAATCTCCGACAGTCATCTGCGAGAGCGCTCGGGCCGTCGGAACACCCATGTCCGGACCGAGGCCGTCGGCACTATTCAGATTGATCTCAACGCTCGACTCGTTCACAAA
>DATEOJ010000258.1:0-3518 GCA_035274235.1 Pyrinomonadaceae bacterium | reverse complement strand
AGAGCCATGCGCAGTTAAGGGCGCATGTGAGGATGTAGAGCGTCCGCACCGGGCGGAACCTCGAGACGTTGGACGGCAGCAGCTGGTATACGCTGAATGCGAGGAGCCCGACGTAGATAAGGGACCAGATAGAAAAGGCATACCCTCCCGGCGTGACGAGCGTCTGATACTTTGCGGAGATCGCTTCGGTGTCCGTCCCGCCGAGTCGTCCGGTCGCGGCAAGCCAATTGAATACGAGGACGCCTATGGTCGCGGCCAAGACGAGAAAAGACCGCATCGTATCGGTTCCGGTCGTGCTATTATTCATTGTTCCTATCTTAGCAAGCGGGCCCTTTTGGGGCGATTTGGGTTGGGGGATTCACGATTTCGTATGGAAATAACGGAAATCGTAAAGTTTTGTAAAACCCCTTGGATCGAACACAGATAGCTATTCCACCCGTATTAGTTGAGATAACCCCTCCCAAGGCCTCGTGGCACCGTGATTGCCTAAAGAAGACCGACGCACTTTCCTTCTTCCCCCGTTGCGTTAATGAAGAGGAAAAAGGAAACCGGAGACATGAAGAAGTTTAGACACATCGCTTTTATGTTCGCACTGGTCCTCGGGCTGGCGTTTAGCGTTTCGGCCCAGAAGGGCCCGAAGGGTGACCGGCCGCCGAAAGAGCGACCACCGACTGTAGACCCGCGTGTTAAGGGGCCCAAGGGGAATCCGCCAAAGGAGAAACCCGGCAAGCCGGGAATGGCGTTCGTCGCATTACCACCACGCGACGAAAAACTTGGATAAAGAAAAAGAGGTCGTCTACGAAAGACGGCCTCTTCTTTTGTTTAGCCGATTGGGAAAAGCTATTTGGTTCCCATCTTCTGGATCTCTTCCTTTAACCTCGGGATCGACTCATTCTTTGCGTCAGCAGCTTCGAGGCGAGCCAATGTTGCCGACGCATTTGTAGCGTCCGACTTCTTCGTGTAAGCGACTGTTAGATTCTGCAACGCCTGAACGTGGTTCGGATCCTTCTCTAAAACTTTCTTGAATTCCTGGATCGCACGATCGTACTCCGCGTTATCGCGGAACACGTAAGTAAGACCGAGATCCGTCCGGACGTTCACATCATCCGGCTTTTTCGCTAGGGCCTTTGAATAGGTCTTCTCGGCGTCATCGTACTTTTCGTTTTCGAAATACGCATTGCCGAGTTGTACAAGCGCACCGTAATCGTCGGGCCGAAGCTCGGTCGCTTTCTTCAAGAACTCGACCGCGCCGTCGTAACGCTGGATCTGGTAATAAAGCTCCGCGGCTTTTATCTGTGCGTCGAAGTCGGTCGGATTCTGTTTGGCTTTATCGATCGCAGCCTGAACCTCGGGGATCGCACCGCCACCGCCCGATCCCGGAACTGCCGGATGTCCTTCCGGCAATGAACCGCCGCCCTGCGGCATTCCGGTCGAAGGTAAGCCGGTAGTCGTCGAGCCGGGAGACGAAACGAGAGCGCCTTGATTGACCGAGTTCGCAAAGAAGAAACCGATCATGAACCCGGCAAGTAAACCAATAACGATGAAGAGTACGTTGTCCTTTGTCATATTTACGTCAAGCGTATGAATGCAATCCCGGGAGTAGGTAACTAACACCGAGATAGGTAAAGATCACGAACAGGAACGCGACGATCGCAAAGTAGGCCGAGTGGCGTCCCTTCCAACCATAAGCTATCCGCGAATGGAGAAATCCTGCGTAAGTGAGCCACGCCACGAGAGCACCGACTTCTTTTGCGTCCCAACCCCAGTATCGCCCCCAGGACTCATTTGCCCAAACCGCGCCGGTCATTAAGAGCAGAGCGAGACCTGCGAAGGCGACGCCCGCCAGTTTGTACATAAGACCGTCGAGACGTTCGCCGTCGGGTAATGCGGCACGAACCCGATCAGTCTTAAAGCTGAACAGCACGACAAAGAATGTTCCGGCGAACGCCGTGATCAGAGCGGCAAGCTCAACCGGATTTGCGTTGAGACTAAGGTGCAGCTGCGAACCGTTCTGCGTAACCCAGTTGTTCGACATCTGGTACAACTCGGACGCAACCATCGTGTTGATCTGGGCTTGCGGAACGTTTTCCTGTTGGAGCATCCAGACCGCAAAACGTTCGTACTGCCGCGTGTCGATGAATGCGAGAACGTTTTGGATCGACTTGATCTGGTAAACAAACATCACGATCCCGGCGGCTTGTACGACCAGAGCGGTGCGAAGCAGCCAGTGGCCGGCGCGACGGAGCGGACCATTCGGGTCATTGAAATCTTTTGCAAACGCGATCGCTGAGAGTACGAGTAACGCGGCTGCCGCGACAAGCAGCCATCCGACGTACGGGATATCTGCTCGAAGTCCGAGTGAGAACCGCGAGGTGCCGACAAAAGTCGAGGCGGTGTATGTCCCGAATGTCGCGGGTGCGAACACGCTGAACTTGCTGATCGTCGCGAAGACTGCGAGTGCGAAGAAACTGGTCCAGACCGCCATCTTCTCGACGCTTAGTCCGTCCTTTAATAGATAGAGAACTGCGACCGCGAAACAGACCAAGGCAATTCCGTAGCTCAACGACGCGATGCCGACATGTATCGGCCGCCAGTAAGAGTCGAGCACCGGAGGAAGATCGATAAACTCGCTGCCGATAAAGCGTGCGAGTATGAGAACGAGGGCCGCGAGAGGAAGCGAGACGGCCGCGACAAATCGGAGATCGATGCGGCGCATTACGAGGAGCGTCGTTATTCCCGCACCGAATGCAAACGCGAGACTTAGATCGTACAAGTTCGCGAACGGCACATATCGAAACGCCCACGGCATATCCGCCGCCGTACGGCCCTGACCGAGAAAGATCTCGAGCTCGCGGTCGTAGGCGGCGACCCATCGCACTAGCCAACTCGACAGATTAAAGAAGACACCGAGCGTCGCTGCCCAAAGGCCAAGTCGCTCGGCGAGCCGAAACGGTGCGTAGAAATTTGTCAGGTAAAAGACCGCGGCGATCAGATAACTCGCTAGGGCCAGCATCATCAACGCACCGTCTGAGATAAAACCCGCACCGCCGTAGTTCAGTCGTGCCGAGACCAATGCGAGCGATCCGCCGATTGCGAGGACCGTGGGAAGATACGAAGTAAACGACGAGCCGTTTTCGTTGGTTGAAACGATCGCGACCGGCTGGTTCAAAACTTCCTGATTCATGCGGCCTCCTTTTTGTGAGACGAGTCGCGCAACTCGGCGACGAAGCGTTCAAACTTATCCTGAAAACCATTCGGGTTCCGATTAGTGTTGCCGCTGATGACTACTGTATTCGTGCCTTCAGAGTTTTCCGTAAGGACTACCCAGACGCGTTGGTGCGAGAAGAAGAACACTCCGACGAGAGTGATGAAAAGCATGACGAACCCGACATAGACGACGGTGGACCCCGGATCGCGTTGGACCGACAAGACATGACGATCCGCTACCTTCTCAAAACCAGCGAGCCGATACGTGTAGCCTGCGACGGGCTTTGACGCGATCGGAACATTCGCCATCT
>DATEOJ010000257.1:0-3947 GCA_035274235.1 Pyrinomonadaceae bacterium | reverse complement strand
CGACACCACGTGACAGGAATTCCATCTGACGTTGCGCCGTTGTCGGTATCGCTAACGCAACGAGTACGCAGGTGAAAAGAAATGTTTTAGTCATACGGTTTTCGCAGTGCCGTGCGTTGTGCTCGGCTTGCCTCCGGGCCGGGGTAGCGGACATATGCTTCTTTGCGTCTTAGCGGTTTTGCGTGAACACCGGTTTTCACGCAAAGACGCAAAGACGCAAAGTAGACGACCACGGAATACACGGAAGCTATTTCATGACCTTTATCTCGCGTAACCACTCGAGAGCAGCTTGCGGCCACCTGGCAACTTCGCCTTCTCCATGCAGACCGTAACCGTGACCGCCGCCGGGATACACGATCAGTTTGTTCTTCACCTTCGCCTCATCGATCGCCGCACGATAGACGCGACCGCCGGCGACAAAGAGCTTGTCGCCCTCGGTCCCGGCAATAAACGTCGGCGGGATCCGCGCGTTGAGATTTAAATCGCTCGCGACTGTACCGTCTTTTTCCAAGTAAGCCGGATAGACTAGGAGCGCGAAATCGGGTCGAGCGCTTCGATTGTCGATCGCGTCGATCGGGGCGTAGCTGCGCGCCTCAAGTGGAGCGCTCGCTTTCGCCGACAGATTTCCTCCGGCAGAAAATCCCATCACACCAAGTCGTTTCGGATCGATGTTCCAGATCGCGGCATTCGCTCGAGCAAGACTGATCGCGCGCTGAATGTCCTGAAGTGCGCCGTCGCGATTGTTCGGTACGCGATAACGAAGCACCATCGCGGTGACGCCGTTCGCGTTTAGCCACGCCGCGACATCGCTTCCTTCTTTTCCGGGGACTACGTAACTGTATCCACCGCCCGGGGCGATGATCACCGCCGGCGAGTTTTTCTTTTCAGCGGGGAAGACAGTTAGCGTCGGTCGACTGATATTTGTCGTGCGTTGAACGCCGTCAGGTCGCGCGGGCATGTCCTTCTCGGGTTCATCAGCCCCTTTCCCGGGCATTTTTCCGTCTGGCCAGAGCGGGACCGTCGTCGAGACCGGCTTTGTGTTGTCGAGGCTCCCGTAAAACTCTGCCTCAACTATTCCGAGCTTTGTCGATCCGCCACGATTCGCCGCCGAGTTCGGATCGGGTGCGCCTGTGATCTCGACGATGTTGCCAAGCGCGTCGCGGTTTGTCGCTTCACCCGCGAGTTCGATCTTGATCGACTTACCGGTAACAGGTGGGAAGTTGATCGTCACGTATCCGAGCGATCGCGTCGTGGTGCCGGTATACACGACTCGGTCGTCGACGCTGATCTTGAGCGGATACGTTTGAGTCCTCCAGCCGATGAGTTTCAGAACGACCTGATCGATCGTCTCCGGTTTCTCGAGATCATATTTGATCCATGCATTCTCGGGTTTGCCATCGCTTGCCCAGTCGGAGAGTTCGTTGTCGTCGAGGGTGTTGCGTGCGGTCGCGCCGTTGGAACCGGCGATTACCTGGATGGCATTGAGTGTGTGTCGTGTCGGGCTGAAGGATTCCCCACGTGGCGTCGGACCGCGTCCCAGGTTTACCGCCAGACCGTCAGACGGGAAGAAGGTCGACACGCCGTTGATGTTGGTAATCGGATGCGAGTTCAGCATCGACGTCGAGCCGCCCAGACCGTCCGACAGGGCGGTGAGGGAAATCGGTCCGGCTTTGGTTGTCGAACGTATGATCACCCGATTAACCCCGCCCTCGACCGGCAGCGTCTTTGAAAGAATGAAATTCTCCGGTCCCTGCGCGATGCCGCCTCGCCATTCGGCTTCACCGGTAAGCGTGAACTTGACCATGTTAAGCGCGGTCGGACAGCGATTGCCGTCTTTGTCGACGATCTCGACATCGAAATAAGCGATGTCTGATCCATCGGCCATCAACCCTTTCTCACTCGTATGACCCGAAAGCCGAACCTGCGCCGGTTCACCGGCTGTCTTTATCGAATCGGTGGTGAGGAGTTTTCCTTGAGCGGCATAACCCACGGCCTTGATCTCTCCCGGTTGCCACTCGATGTTCTTGAACGTAAACAGAAACCGACTGCTCTGTTCGCCGAAGCCCTGCGACTTTCCGTTGATAAAGAGTTCGACCTTGTCGGAGCTCGATACGACGTAGATGATTTTCTTGAGACCCGGCTTGTAATTCCAATGACCGATGATGTGTGTCCGACGACGCTCGACGTCGACCCATCCATCCCACATCACCTGGTGCGCAAAGAAACCATCTTTCGGGATCCGCATCGCGTCGACCTCGCCGCTGCGGCGATAGTTTTCGGCGCCGCGATAGTGAGTGTTCGTGTCAGAGAAGATGATGTTGACGCCGCCGGCGCTAACACGCTTGCCGGTACCAGGGCGGGCTTCCCAGTAGTCGTACCAACGGACGATGTTTTCGATCGCATGCGAATCCTGATTGCGGTTGTAGGCGCTCGCATCCTGGTTACGATAGAGCGGACCGGCACCGTCCTCGTGATACGGCGGTGAATACTGGTCCCAGTATTTTCGAAGACCCTCGTCGCGCGAATATTCGGTTGCCCACATCGGATGTTTCGCGCTGTGATTTATGTAGAGCATCTCGCCGCCATACTCGGCGATCTTGCTGTCGAGCATCTCGCGCGAACCGATCGCACGACCGCCGTGGGGATCATACTTGTCGCGGATCGCTTTCATCTCCGCCATGTGCGGTTCAGAAATGCTTTCGTTACCGGACTCGTAAAAGATGATGCTCGGGTTGTTGCGGTTATAGATGATCGCATCGCGCATCACCTCCGTTCGTTGTTCCCAACGACGACCCTCGACATCCTTCTCCGCGTCACCCGCCGGCATCGCCTGGAGCAGGCCGACGCGGTCGCATGACTCAACGTCTTGCTTCCACGGCGTGATGTGCATCCAGCGGACGAGATTCGCATTCGACTCGACCATCAACTTGTTGCTGTAATCAGAAAGCCATGGCGGAACCGCGTTGCCGAGCGCGGGCCATTCGTTCGACGTCCGTTGAGCGTAGCCTTTGAGTTGGAGCGTGCGGTCGTTGAGTTTGAAGAGGCCGTTGCCGAATTCTGTTTTGCGAAAACCGGTGCGCGTTGTGACGGAGTCGACAACCTGATTTCGAACCTTCAAGTTTGTCTGGACGGTGTAAAGGTAACCGTATCCCCAACTCCAAAAGTTGAGTTTTGGAATCGTTGCCGATGCACTCACGACCTTGGTCTCGCCCGGCTGCAAAAACGAGTGATACCCACTCGTTATCGTTTTGACGACGCGACCCCTGAGATCGCGGACCGTGACTTCATACTCAAACGCCTTAGTCTCAGCGTATTCGTTCCTGACTTGGCTCTCCGCTGTAACCGTGGCGGTCGCGCGATTTATATCGATGTCCGTTAGGTTGGCGTAGACGTAGACGCCGGTCGTTCCCAGGTTCGTGTAGAGCGGAAGTGTCTGATACAGCCTGTCCGTGATGTGGAGTCGGACGTTCTTGTTGATGCCGCCGTAGTTCGCGTTGAAGTTCTTGTCATTCCATTGAAACGCTGAACCGGTCGCCTTCTCTTTGTAGTCCCAGGAATTGTCGGTGCGAACCGCGATCACGTTTTCGCCGGCGAGGAGATCTTTCGTGACGTCAAAACCGAAAGCGGTGACCCCGTTCTCATGCCGGCCGATCCATTTACCATTTAGATAAAACTCGCCGCCGAACCTTATTCCTTCAAACTCGAGAAAGACCTTTTTGTCATTGCTGCCGGCCGGCAATTTGAAGTGTTTCCGGTACCAGGCGATGCCGGTCGAGAGATCTTTGATGTCCTTCCGAAAGGCATCGTCTTCGTTCCAGGGTCGGGGAAGCGTGACTGCTTTCCAGCCGCTGTCGTCGAACGACACCGCTTCCGCACCGGCCGGATCACCTACGAAGACGCGCCAGTCGGAGTTGAAGTTGTAGGTCGTCCTCGCCGAGGCGACGACC